>SLFV01000209.1 GCA_007124075.1 Roseimaritima sp. | reverse complement strand
CGCGTGAGCACGCGAATAAGGAGCGTGCCGTGGCGAGTGAGGTTGAGGCGTTTCTGCGTGACAGGGAGCGGAGCGGCGTCCATTTACTAATGGCCGCAAAATGGGGCGTGCCTGGATTCGCTGGAAGCCTATTGCATTGGTGGGCGTCGCGGCCGGTTGCCCCCTGGCGTGGGCCTGTCGGCTCCCGAATCTCCTCCCCGTCGCATCCTATTCGGGCCGCGCCCGGGAGCTCCCTGCCTGCGCATCATACCTTGAAATCTGGTGTACATCGCCAACGCCTCTGCTCGGTCTATCGATCCGTCTGCGTTGGTATCGATCTGCGGCAGAATCCTGCGCAGCCTCTCGGGGATCTCATCGCCTGACAGTTTGCCGTCGTTGTCAGCATCCGCCGCAAACAGCCGATCAACCAGCGTTTTGGGACCGGGGGCCAAACCGTCGTTGCGCGGACGCGAGGCTGCCGGGTCTTCACCGGCCGCAGACGGCATCCCTCCCTGCCCCATCCGGGCCCCGGAAAATCGTCTCAGTTCGCGCAGCAGAACCGCCAGCTCCGCAGCCGATAATTTTCCGTCACCGTCTCGGTCGAACCTTGCTACCATTTGCCGCGACATTGCTTCATAATCGACAGGAATGCCGGGTTCCGCAACTTCACGCCGCGGTTCACGACGACTACGCTCGCCAAGTGTCGAAAGCTGCGATTCGTCCTCCCCTGCTCGTCTGGGCAACGCGGATGATTCTGCGGCATCGCCCGCCGATCCTGCTTGCGGTCTTTGGCCATGAGTGCTGGGTGCCAGGACGAAAACCGTCAGGCAAGCAACGATTGTCGGGACAGTTGCGGATTTGATCGTATACAGCATTGGGAAAGGACCTTTTTTTGCGGGCAAGGACAGGGCTGCGGTCTACTGACAGCGTGGTTTGGGGAAGATACCTTTAGGCGGTTGCCGAACAACCGCCAAGCATACAACCCTCCGAATGTGCGGAAGTCTCGCAACAAACCATTGATGCAGCCGCTGACCGCTTGAAAAGCCCGCCCACGCTTCCTGCCCACCTCGCAGGCTGGCGTTGTGGCAAGCTACAATGCGGCAGAGCAACCGGGATCCGTTCTCTTGGCAGCTCTTTTATTCCTGATTTACTTCTATCGGCCCTTTGGTTCATGATGGCAAAGAATAACGTCAACTCGACGAGGATCGTCATTACTGGTTTAGGCGTCATCAGTCCCTTGGGGAGTGACCCAGACCAGCTTTACCAGTCATTGCTGACAGGCCGCAGCGCGGTCGCGCCGCTGGAAAGTTTACCGACCGACACGCTGGGATTGCGATACGGTGCGGAGGCGCGTCAATTCACAGGTTCCATCGAAGATTACGGACCACTGGATAAAACCGTACAGCGGAATATTCGCAAGGGCTCCAAAGTGATGTGCCGCGAGATTGAAATGGGGGTCGCCGCTGCGCAGTTGGCCATTGACGATGCAGGCTTGACCGCCGCTGTTCGCGATCCGTTACGGACGGGTGTACTGTATGGCTGCGACTACATCATGACGTTGCCCGAGGAGTTTGCCGCGGGGGTTCAAGCCTGTTTGGACGACGAAAACCAATTTCATTTTGAATGGTGGGGGCAGCGTGGCAAACCGCAAGTCAATCCGCTGTGGTTGCTGAAATACCTGCCCAACATGCCCGCCAGTCACATAGCGATATACAACGACCTGCAGGGACCAAACAACTCGATTACGCTTCGCGAGGCCAGTTCGGGCGCCGCATTGATGGAAGCTCACTCCACCCTGCAGCGGGGACATGCTGACGCATTGATCGTCGGAGCGACCGGGTCGCGAATTCATCCGTTGCGGACCACACACGCTGTATTACAGGAAACATTAGCTAGTGAGCGACAGCCGATGGAGCAGATGTCGCGTCCGTTTGCGATCGATCGAGACGGCAGTGTGTTGGGTGAAGGAGCGGGGGCCGTTGTGTTGGAGACCTACGCCCACGCGCAAGCCCGCGGTGCAACCGTATTGGCTGAATTGGTCGGCTACGGCAGCAGCGCCGTAACGGCTCAGTCTGCCCCCGACCATCTGCGGCAGGCGTTACGAAACGTCATGCGAAGCGCCTTGGGTGACGCAGAATCGATCGGCCACATTCATGCGCATGGTGCGGGAACGGTCCTGGGGGACGCGCAGGAAGCGGGTGCGATCGCCGATTTGTTTGGCAATGATCCCGCGTCGCCCCCGGTCGTGGCCGCGAAAAGCCACTTTGGCAACCTCGGGGCTGGTGGTGGCATGGTCGAAATTATTGCTAGCATCAAGGCGTTGCACGAAAGGACGCTTTTTCCTGTGCTGAACGCAGAGTACTTTGACCCTGCGTTGCCCATTTGTCTGGCGACCGGCCAGCAGACCCCTGCGGGAGACAGTTTCCTGTCCGTTAATGTGACTCCCCAGGGCCAAGCTTCTGCCATCCGGATCCAACGTTTTCAGGACTAGCAAGCCTTCCCGAGAGGTTTTGAATGCTTTACCGCCAGCGGTCGGGGACAAGCCTTCCGATTCCGTCACACCGGGAGCCCCACCCCGGCTCACGATCTTGGCTGCTCGCTGAAAAGGGGGCCTGCCTTGTTTTTCAGCGGGCAGCTAGAGACCAGCGGGCAATGTTGGTTGACAGCTTGCAACGCGATCGCTACCTTCATGCAAACGATAGGTCGCGTTATGTGCCTGGGTTCCCCCCCGGGCTGTTTTTTTTAATCGTCGGCAACTTTCTGAATTTGCATGAATCCCCAAGACATTTTGCGTTATGTCGATTCGCTTCATCGCGAGAAAAACATCGATAAAGAGATCGTGTTTTCCGCGATCGAGGCTGCGTTACAAACTGCCGCCAAGCGGCAGTATGGGGAAGAAGCTGATTTGCAAATTCGTTTGGACCGCAGCACGGGTCAGGCCAGTGCCGTCCTGGATGGAGAAATGCTGGGCGATGACCAGATCGGACGGATCGGTGCTCAGACGGCAAAGCAAGTCATCATTCAGAAGCTGAAAGAAGCCGAGCGCGATGCATTGATGACAGAGTACCGCGAGCAACTGGGGCAGTTGGTCAGTGGCACGATTGGCCGCACCGATGGCAGCGTGGCAACAGTCAACTTAGGCAATGTGGAAGCGATTCTTCCGCGCAGCGAGCAGATCCCCGGCGAATCCCTGCACGCGAACGAACGAATCCGAGCGGTTGTGTTTGAGGTTCGTGCAACTGGCAATCGCGTTCGGGTTGTGTTAAGTCGGATTCGCCCGCAGTTGGTGCAGCGTTTGTTTGAGCAGGAAATTCCAGAACTGTCCGATGGAATCATTGAAATCAAGTCGGTCAGTCGTGAACCGGGGTACCGCAGCAAGGTCGCCGTGTTCACGAGCGACAATCAGATTGATCCGATTGCGGTTTGCGTCGGATTCCGTGGCAGTCGCATTAAAGCGGTTCGGGACGAATTAGCTGGCGAACACATCGACGTGATTCGCTTTAGCGACGACCCCATGGTTCTGGTCCCCAACGCATTACAGCCCGCCGTCGTGGAGCAGGTGTTGTTGTGCGACATGATTGGCCGTGCGATTGTTTTGGTCCAGGAGGACCAATTGTCATTGGCCATCGGACGACGAGGCCAGAACGTGCGGTTGGCCAGCAAATTGTGCGGCTGGGATATCGAAATCATGACCGGCAGTGAACTGGAGGAGCAGATCGATCGAGCCGTTTCCTGTTTCAGCGAACTGGAAGGCGTTTCGGAAGATTTGGCAGGGGCATTGGTGGAACAAGGATATTTATCGTATGATGACCTTTCGGTCATCGAACCCGATGCATTGATGGAAATGAGCGGACTGAGCGAGGAGGTCGTTGACCGAATTGTGCAGCAGGCCGAGGAGAAGGCAGAGCAGGCGGAACAGGCTGCGGCGGAACAGCGCCGTCAGCGTCGTGAAGCTAATGCTGCTAGTGAGATGGACAGCGAAGGCGGAACGCCTGCGCAACCGGCGGATTCGCCAACCGATGACAGTTCAACCCCGATTGTACCTGGGGAAGGTAGCGGAGCCACGCCAACCTAGCCCTGGTGCAGCCGTGCAGTCGCCTGAATGGGCGGCTTGCGGATGGAGGAAAAGATGTGATTTAACCAACCTTCCTATTGCGATGGCCTTCGACAGCGTCACCGCAATGACCGTATACGATTCCACAGGATTCCCGCCCCGTGCCCGTTCGCATTTACGCGCTCGCAAAAGAACTCAAGTTAGACAGCAAACTGTTAGTAGATATCTGTACGAAAGCTGGTGTTACCGGTAAGGGTTCCGCGTTGGCGAGCCTGGACGATGACGAAGTTCAGCGCGTGAAGAATTATCTGGCTGCCGGTGCCGCGAAGAAACCAGCTTCCGGGCCTCCCGCTGCCGCAACCGCTGCTGCCCCACAGACACCCCTGGCCCCGATTCGCGAGGAGACGCCCGCAGACGAACGGGCGACGGCTCGGCGCGTGATCGGTCGGCGTCCCTCCGCCCCGTTGTCCAGTAAACTGAAGGCGGAGAAGGCGGGTGAACCGGAACCGGCGGAAGCTTCGCAATCGAACGAGAAGCGTTCCGCTTCGGTCACGCCCCCCACGCCAGAGGAGCCCGCCACGGCGGCAGAGCCAGAGGTGGCGAAGGCAAAAGAATCAGAGGTTTTGAAGGCATCTGACACCGCGGCGGAACCGCAGCCTCCCCCTGCGTCCTCGGCGGCTGTGCCGGAACGTGGCCAAGGGCCGCTTTCCTCTTCGCGTCGCGACAGCTTTATGCCTTCCAGTGGTGGCAAGGTCCGCGTGATCGGCCGAGGCAACCGTGCGGAGCGAGAAGGGGGCAGCGAGGGGAAGGCCAGCCGACCGACCCGACGGCGCGATCCGTCGATCAAAGTCAATTTAGCCGCCTTGCCCGACAACAAGCCTGCGCAGCCTAAGAGTTCCGCCGCCGAGCCTCCGGCGCAGAAGCCCGAGATTCGATTCACAAAGGACGCGATCGCGGGGCATCGTCAAGGAGATGCCGCCGGAATTGACCAAGCGGTCTTGCTGGAAAATGAAAATAAAAAATCCAAGGTCCGCGCCGGTGGGTTGACCGAATTCGCGGAAAAGGCCAAAGATCGGAAGGGTCGCGATTTCGATTCAGACGAAGCTGCTGAAAAGCGTCGGTCCGCTGGCATGGCCGGTGCACGACCTGATCGCGGTCGCGGCCGTCGCTTGAAGCCTGATGAGGTCGAAGCGGAGCCCCTGGTTGGGCGTGCGGTGCCTACACGGCGCCGTCCAATGCGATCAACACCGATGCGACGGCGCAAGGGCATTAATACGGCCGCCCCGCGGAAGGAGGCCGCCATTCTTGAATTACCTTGTTCGGTCCGTGATTTCTGTGCCGCCGCGGGAGTCCCGGTTGCTCAAGTTCTGAAGTACTTGATGAGCATGGGCACGATGGTCAACATCAATGCGACGATTGACCACGAGACCGCTGAACTGTTGGCAGCGGAACTGGATCTTGATCTACAACTGAAGGCTCAGGAGAGCCTAGAAGACGAATTGATTTCTTCGATAGAAAGCACGCAAGACGAAGAAGCCAGTTTAGTGACGCGGCCCCCGATTGTGACCTTCCTAGGGCATGTCGACCACGGCAAGACCAGCTTGCTGGATTATCTGATGGGCATGAATGTCGTCAGTCGTGAGGCAGGGGGGATTACGCAGCACATCCGCGCGTATACCGTGGAAAAGGACGATCGGCAGGTAACATTTGTCGACACCCCCGGCCACGAAGCGTTCACGGAAATGCGGGCTCGCGGTGCCAATGTGACCGATATTGCGGTCTTGGTTGTGGCCGCCGACGACGGCATCATGCCACAGACGGAAGAAGCGATCAGTCACATCAAGGCAGCGGGCGTTCCGATCGTGGTGGCTTTGAATAAATCGGACCTCGAGGGCACGGATCCGATGCGCGTGATGACTCAACTGACCGAGCACCAACTGACCCCTAGCGAATGGGGGGGGGATGTGGAGGTTGTTCGGACCAGCGCTGTCACCGGCATGGGGATGGACGAATTATTGGACACGTTACTGACGGTAGCGGAACTGCACGAGTATCGCGCCAACCCGGACCGCAAGGCCCTTGGGGTTTGCATCGAATCGGAACAGCTAGGCGATCGCGGCGTGATGGCCAAGTTGGTGGTGCAAAACGGTACCTTGAATGTGGGCGATGTCGTGGTGTGCGGTAGCGCATACGGGCGGGTCCGGGCGCTTGCGGAGACCTTGACCGGGCGTCCGGTCCAGTCGGCCGGGCCCAGCATGCCGGTCAACGTGATGGGCCTGAGCGCTCCCCCTGGCGCAGGCGATCGGTTTTATGTTTTGGATGACATCACGCAGGCCCGCGAGATCGCTGAATCGCGGTCGCATGGTTCGCGTACCGAATCGCTTGCGGGCTCCACGACCAAGGTCTCGTTCGAACACTTCCAGGAACTACTGGAGCAGGGACGCCTGGGGGCGCAGGAGGAAAGGACGCGGCTGAACCTGATCATTCGGTCCGATGTGCGGGGTTCGTTGGAAGCGATTGAAAAGGAAATCAGCAAACTGGATCATCCCGAGGTTGAATTGCGTGTATTGCAACGTAGCGTTGGCGGGGTCACGCTGGCCGACGTCACGCTGGCTTCCGCTTCGGACGCGGTCATCCTGGCGTTTAACGTCACGCCCGACGAGGCGGCACGTTCGCTGGCCGATGAACGCGGGATTGAGATTCGCCGTTACAGCGTGATCTACAAACTGGCCGATGAACTGAAAGCGATGATCGAAGGGCGTCTACGTCCGGAGCAGCGAGTTGTGGAACTGGGGCGTGCCCTGGTCAAGCAGACGTTCCAGATCAGTCGTGTGGGCACGGTGGCGGGTTGCTATGTGATCCAGGGGTCGATCCAGCGTGGTTGTCGCATCCGTGTAACCCGTGACGGCCGCATTGTTGGCGAGTATCCTTTGGACGCCTTGCGGCGAATCAAGGAGGACGTCAAGGAGGTGGCGCGTGGGCTGGAGTGTGGAGTGAAGCTTTCTGGATTTAACGATGTCAAGCCTGATGACGTGTTAGAGGCCTACAAGATCGAAGAAATTGCTAGGACTTTGGACTGATCGGTCTTTATCTTCTCATTTGGTAGCGATAATTCTTGTGACTAGCCGTCGTTTGCTGAAAGCCGCCGAGGCCATTCGTGAAGTTGTGGCCCGTGCAATTTTGACCGACCTGTTGGATCCTCGGGTTCGCGATGTGACCGTCGTCGGCGTGAAGGTATCGGCCGACATGCGCGAAGCCAAAGTCGCTGTCAGCGTGCGTGGTGATGAGAAACAGGAGCGACTTTCACTTCGCGGACTTGAAAGTGCCGCCGGATATCTGCAATCCAAGATTGCCGAGCGAATTGATTCGCGTTACATCCCCCGCTTGCGTTTCGAAATTAGCAAAGGCACTCGGAGCGCGATGGAAGTCGGTGAGCTTTTGGCGCAGATCCGACGGGAACGCGAGGCGAACGCGTCCGTTGCGGAGGACCAGGCAAACCCCGATACCCGCACCGATGCGTCCCCTGCGGTCGACGATCCTGGTCGGGAAACATAAATCTGATTCGTCGCCAGCGTGGTGGGATTAGGACAGACAGTTCTGGCCACGTTGGAGATCAAATTTCTTTTGTAATTTAGGCTCAACAAGCGCGATGACCGCAACGACTCGATCGGCACTTATCAGCAAACTGTACAACGCGTTAAAAAAGCAGTACAAAGTCGCCCCAAATTCTGGCAGGTCGTTGATGGAAAACCTGCTGTACGCTTGCCTGCTGGAGGGGGCCCCCGCGGAACTGGCCGACGAGGGGATTGCAAAGCTGGAACAGCAATATTTCGACTGGAACGAAGTACGCGTCACTACGATCGCCGAAATTGCGGAGGTGTTAACCAGTTTGCCGTCACCCTCCGTAGCTGCCTCGCGTTTGAAACGTTGTTTACAGTCGGCTTTCGAAGCCCATTATTCTTTTGACCTGGAAGAACTTAAGAAGCTGAACCTTGGGAAAGCTGTCGAGCAATTGATGGCCCTGCCTGGGATCACTCCCTTTGTTTTAGCCTATGTGACGCAGCATTCCTTGGGTGGTCATTCAATCCCGATCGATGCTGGGGGCCTGCGTTTGTTGTACGTTTGTGGAATCATTGACCAGCGGGAATTAGCCGCAAAGCGGACCCCTGGATTAGAGCGTGCAATCCCCAAGAGCAAAGGGATCGATTTTGGTGCGTTATTGCAGCAAGCCGGTTCGGCGTTGATGGCCGATCCGACGGATAAGGCGGTCCATGCCGTCATTTCCTCGGTCAACAAGCAAGGCTTGCGTTTGTTGGCCGGAGCCGACGCAGACAAGGCGACACCCGCTGGTGGGTCACCGTCAGAGCCGCCAAAGCGAAAGACGGCGGGCCGCAAAGCAGCGAAACCCAAACGCGAATCCTTAGCCGTACCGGATCCGTCCCACCAGGATTCGGGATCGAAACGCAAAGAAAGTAAATCGGCGACCGGCAACGCGGCAGATGCGAAGACTCCGGGGAAGAAAACAGCGAAAAAAACCGCTTCGGGTGCAAACGCTGCGAAATCCTCGACAAAAAAATCTGCCCCGAAGAAGGCAGCGCCAGCGCAGGGCACCAAAAAGAAATCAGCAACCAAGAAGTCGACCGACAAAAAAGCGGCTGACTCGGTCAAGAAGCGAACGCCAGTCAAAGCGTCTGCTTCAGGCAAGGGAATTACGAAGCGCAAGCCTCGTTGATCGCGATTTTCGCGGCCGGTTTTCGAATGCTACAAACATTTACCTGGTGGCCTGGGGCAGCTAAGAATACGGGTTAGTCCAAAGTGGAATTCGCAGGAATCCCCTGAGCGAGTGGAATTCCCGCGCATCCGATTACCCCGATATTCATCGTTAACAGCCCATTAAAACGCCCGCAGATGCAATTCCCTGAGTTGTTTCGCGTCGACCTCGCCGGGAGCTTCTGTCATAAGATCGCTTGCTTTTTGAGTCTTGGGAAATGCGATCACTTCGCGGATATTCTCCAGACCCGCAAACAACATCACCCAGCGATCGATCCCCAACGCAATACCCCCATGCGGTGGTGCCCCGTATTTCAGGGCATCCAGCAGGAAACCAAAGCGGTCGCGAGCGGTTTGTTGGTCAATCCCCAACAGTTCGAATACTTGTTGCTGCGTTTGGCCGTCGTGAATCCGGATCGTTCCGCCTCCCGCTTCACTGCCGTTGATCACCAAGTCGTAGGCTTGCGCGCGGCATGACCCCGGATCGCTTTTTAACTTCTCCAAATCCTCTGCCAGTGGGGCGGTAAAGGGATGGTGCATTGCGATCCAGCGATTTTCTTCGGCGTCGAATTCAAACATCGGAAATTGCGTCACCCAGGAATAGCTCATCGCATCCTCGGAATACAAGTTTAGTTCCGCCCCCAACCGCTTTCGCAATCCCGCCAACCCCTTGCAGGTCACCTCCCACGAATCGGCCAGGAACATGACCAAATCCCCCGGTTCCGCCTGCATTGCTTGGCCGATTTCCCGCAATTCCACGTCGGTGAAATTTTTGCTGGTTGGCGACCACAGCGCACCATCTTGCTCGACCCGAAACCACGCCAATCCCTTAGCGGCAAAGTTTTGTTTGACGTAATCCGTTAACTCATCGATTCGCCGACGAGAAAAGTCAGACGCTTTGCCTTTTACATTCAGTCCGCGGACGAATCCACCCTTGTCGACCGCATCCCGAAACACACGAAAATCGACCTCCGCCGCAATCTGGCTGATGTCCACGATCTCCATGGCGAAACGCAGATCGGGTGCATCGGTACCGAAACGGCTCATCGCCTCCTGGTACGTCATTCGGGGCAACGGCAGAGGCAGCTCCATCCCCTTGACCTCCTTGACTGTTCGCTGCACCAACCCGTCGATCATTCCGATCACATCGTCCTGATCGACAAACGACATTTCCATGTCCAGTTGTGTGAATTCCGGCTGCCGATCGGCTCGCAAATCCTCGTCACGAAAACACTTTGCAACCTGCACGTAGCGATCGAAACCCGCCACCATCAGAATCTGCTTGTAAAGCTGGGGGGATTGCGGCAGGGCGTAAAATTTACCCCCGTGGACTCGGCTGGGCACCAGATAGTCCCGGGCTCCCTCCGGCGTGCTGCGTCCCAGGATGGGGGTTTCCACATCGATGAAGTCATGATGGGCGAAGTAATCGCGCATGATCTTGATGATTTTGCTGCGCAGTTCCATAGCCTGCAGCATCGCAGGACGCCGGAGGTCGAGAAACCGATACTTCAGTCGCAGGTCTTCGCCAGGCAGTTCGGGCTGCGACGGAGTAAACGGAGGCGTAGGACACGGATTGAGCACCTCCATATGTTCGCAACGAACCTCGATTTCGCCCGTTTGCAATTTCTCGTTAACCTTACCCACCAAACGCGGCGCGACCTTGCCACGGACCAGGATGACCGACTCCGAACTGACACGACCGGCGGCGTCGATCAGCGAACTTTCGGCTTCCGGAGGACCGATCACGATCTGAGTCAATCCATAGCGGTCGCGCAAATCGATAAACACCGAACCGCCATGGTCTCGATTATTTTCCACCCAGCCACAAAGCGTGACGGATTTGCCAATGTCCTGGCTGCGAAGCTGACCGCAAGTGTGCGAGCGTAACACGGATTGGAGATCCCATCGGAAACGAAGAAAACAACAACGAATAACGTAATTGGGGCGAAACCGGGCTGCATTGTACTGATCGGGGGCACGGCGCGAACCAAGCCAAGAATTTTGAGCGTTCAACCGCGCCTGGACGGTTCTGCTATATTAAGTGGGATCGTTTTGCCCCTTCCTTCCATCCACTGATTCGAGGTTTAAAATAATGAAGCGTCCTTTCTCCGGGCTGTTGCTGTGCGGATCTTTTTTCATTTCTAGTTTGTTTGGAGCCAACGTGAACGCGGATGAGTCCAAGAGTAGCGATTTGAATTTCAAAGTTCCGTCGATCGACGGAGCCGAGGTCAATTTGGCGGAGTACAGCGGTAAGGTGGTGGTGGTGGTCAATGTCGCCAGTCGCTGTGGTGCAACGCCGCAATACGCAGATCTGCAAGCGATTTACGAGAAGTACAAAGACCAAGGTTTGGTGGTATTAGGTTTTCCGTGCAATCAGTTTGGTCGGCAGGAACCGGGCAGCGAAAGCGACATCAAAGAATTCTGCTCGACCAAGTATGCGGTGACCTTCCCCATGTTCAGCAAGGTTGAAGTCAACGGTGCGGCTGCGGACCCTCTCTT
>SLFV01000367.1 GCA_007124075.1 Roseimaritima sp. | reverse complement strand
AGTACTGGAGCATGGCTTCCTGGCCGGTTACCTGCGCAGTGGTCAGCATTTAGGTTTGTTTTTGATCGAACTGGGGGTCGGGATCTCGGTAACCTCGGTCATGATGATGATCTTTTACGCGTTTGCTGGCCGGGGTCAAGACGCATGAACTGGCAGATGGGTGTCGGCCTGTACAACTACTGGGTCGTTATCTTTTTGATGATGACGGGGTTTTATTTGGTGATCGCGCGAGGCAATTTAATCAAAGTCATCGTGGGGTTAAATATTTTTCAGACCTCGGTCACCTTACTCTACGTCACGATGGGCAAAGTCCGAGGCGGGACGGCCCCCATCATTCCGCCACAGTTAGCGACATTGAAGGAGCATCTGTCGGAGACGGGTGCTGATATGGGCGTAGAAGACGCGGTCGAGTCCGTTGATGCATTACAGACGGAGACGGCCGAACTGGTTGACGAAACGGTCGAGGCACTGCCGCTGTCGGTGCGAGAGGTCATCGAAAGCGGTCAGGAGGTGATCTATTCCCATCCCCTGCCCAGCGTTTTGATGTTGACCGCGATTGTGGTTGGTGTGGCGACCACGGCGGTCGCGTTGGCATTGGTTGTGCGGATCCGCGAGGCATACGGGACGGTCGAGGAGGATGAAATTTTGAACATGGATCGCCAAGCCTCATGACCGCCCAACTACCCGTACTGGTGGTACTGACACCTCTGATCGCCGCGCCGCTGTGCGTGTTGACCAGCAGTCGACGTTTTTCTTACCTGATTGCGCTTATCGCGACGTGCGTCACGTTTGCTTTCGCAATGATGTTGGTCGGCAGGGTGTTAGCGCATGGCCCCATTCGCTACGAAATGGGCGGATGGGCTCCCCCTTATGGGATTGAGTACCTGATCGATTACCTGAGCGGTTTCATGATCGTGATCGTCTCTGGCGCTGCGGCGATCGTGTTGATTTATGCACCGCGCAGTTTGGACGACGAGATACCGCTTGAACGGCACACCTTGTTTTTCAGTTGTTACCTGCTGTGCGCCGCCGGTCTGCTGGGGATTTGCATGACGGGTGATTTATTCAACGTGTTTGTGTTTTTGGAAATTTCGTCGCTTTCATCCTATGCGATGATCAGCCTGGGAAAGGACCGTCGCGCGTTGCTGGCTTCGCTGCAGTATTTGATCATGGGTACCGTTGGTGCGACCTTTCTGTTGATTGGAATTGGTTTGCTGTATCAAATGACCGGAACGCTGAACATGAGCGATATTTCGGGTCGCTTGCCGGCAGAAGTCAAACCCCGAACGATGCAGGTCGCATTCGCTTTCATTTCGGTTGGTTTATGCATCAAGATGGCGGTCTTTCCAGTCCACACCTGGTTGCCCAACGCCTACACCTTCGCCCCTTCGGTCGTAACTTCATTCCTAGCTGCGACCTCCACCAAAGTTTCGGTATACGCGTTGATTCGCCTGATCTACGGCATTGTCGCCCCGCAGTTTGAAACGCTCGCCATGCCGTTGGCCAACGAATTGACACTTCTAGCATTGTTGGGGATTTTTGCTGCATCGATCGCAGCGGTGTTTCAGGAAAACGTCAAACAGCTTTTGGCTTACTCCAGCATCGCGCAGATTGGCTACATGTTACTGGGAGTTGGGCTGGCCAACCAGGATGGTGTTACCGCCGCTGTGGTGCATTTATTTAATCATGCGGTGATCAAAGGCGCGTTGTTCATGGTGGTTGGTTGTTTCGCGTTGCGTCTGGGGTCGGTACGACTGGATGACTGGCGCGGTGCGGGTCAGACGATGCCGCTGACGTCGCTGGCCTGGGTGGTGGGAGGATTATCATTGGTCGGGGTGCCGCTGACGGTTGGTTTTGTCAGTAAATGGCTGTTATTAACATCTTCGCTGGAATCGGAGCGTTGGATCGTGGCGGTCCCGATGCTGGGCAGTTCCCTGTTGGCTGTGATTTACGTTTGGAAGGTTGTCGAAGTGCTGTATTTCTCCTCCCCTAGCAAAGCCGTCCGTCGGTCGCGCGAAGCCCCATTGTCGATGCTGATTCCGACGTACCTGCTGATTGGTTGCTGTATTTTGTTTGGGTGCTGGACGGATTATACCGCAGGCTTGGCCGGTCTGGCCGCCGCTTTCTTGCTGGAAGGGGCACAGTGATGGCGTCCGAAACGTTGGTGTTGATGTCTTTAGTGTTGCCGTTGCTGACCGCGGTCCTGGTCGTCAATTTCCGGAATTTTCCGAATCTCCGCGAGTGCTGTTCGATCTTGGGCAGCAGCTTACTGCTGCTGGTCAACGTGATTTTGGCGACGCGAGTTGTTGCGGGAGAGCGGCCTGAGCTGTCATTAGGGATCATGATCCCGCGGTTTGAAATGGGGGTATCGATCGAACCCTTAGGGATGCTGTTCGCGATCGTTGCGTCGGGGTTGTGGGTTCCGACAACGTTTTACGCGATTGGATACATGCGCGGTCACAACGAGTCGCACCAAGCACGGTTCTTCGCTTGTTTTGCGATCGCGATTTTCGCGGCGTTGGCAGCTGCGTACGCGGCCGATCTATTCACCTTGTTCATTGCTTACGAACTGATGACGTTGTGTACCTATCCGTTGGTGACGCACCATGGTACCGAAACGGCTCGAAATGCTGGGCGTGTTTATTTAGGGTTATTGCTGACCAGTTCCATCACACTCTTCATGCTGGCGATCGCTTGGACCTGGTTCCTTGCGGGTACGCTTGATTTCCGGCAGGGGGGAATTCTGCAAGACGCATTTGCCAGCGGGAAAGTTCGGCGAACCGAGTTAATGGTTCTTTTGGGCATGTTTGCTTTTGGCATCGGTAAGGCCGCACTGATGCCTTTCCATCGCTGGTTACCTGCGGCAATGGTGGCGCCAACCCCGGTCAGTGCGCTGTTGCATGCGGTGGCGGTGGTCAAAGTGGGCGTGTTTACGATTTTGAAGGTAGCCGTCTACGTCTTCGGCATCGACTTGCTGCAGCAGACAGGGATCAGCCAGTGGTTGGCTTATGTTGCCGGAGTCACGATCGTCGTATCGTCATTGATCGCAATGACCAAGGACAATTTGAAGGCACGTCTTGCCTATTCCACGATTGGTCAATTGGCATACGTCACCTTGGGAGCAGCCCTGGCGACTCCCGCGGGAATCCTAGGCAGCGGTTTGCACATCGTGATGCATGCGGTCGCGAAAATCACGTTGTTTTTCTGCGCAGGAGCGATTTATGTCGCTACACATAAATCGAACATCAGTCAGTTTGATGGGCTGGGGCGCAAAATGCCCTGGACATTCGCAGCCTTCCTGGTCGCTTCGGTCAGCATCATCGGTTTACCGCCGGGGGGAGGTGCTTGGAGCAAGTGGTTGCTGGCCACCTCGACCGCCGAAACCCATTTATACCTCCTGACCGCAGCGTTGATGATCAGTTCGCTGTTGAACATCGCGTACTTGATCCCGATTCCGCTCCGTGCCTTCTGGGGTGATCTTACGGCGAGCGTGAGAACCAGCGACCCGACCGAAACCACCACAGAGGCTCCGCTGTTTTGTGTCATTCCCTTGTGCCTCACCGCAGGCGGAAGCGTGGCCTTATTCTTCCTGGCCGACTGGATTCACTCCGCATTGCTGCCGATCGTGGCGTCCCAGTGAGGACTCCTTCGAAACAAAGAGGTTGATCCGGCGGTGGCATACGCACCGCCGTGCAACATCCTCAGACCGATGTCATCGTTCGCCGCGGCAGGGCTGCCACCAGGGCACCCGCGGCGCGGTGACTGGAACCGTTATCGATCAGAAACCGTCTGGCGCTGATCGATCAGAAACCGGCTGGCGCTGGTTGTCCGATCTGTCGGGCTGCGGCTTCCGCGATTGCACGGATGATCCCTTCGCCGATCATGATCCTTGTTCGCTGCCCATCGGTGATCGGAGTAGTCGTGAAAATCGCATTATCCGACCCCGGCGACCGACCTGCGCCTTGAACCATTGCCTGCACCGTCGGATTGGCATCAATCTGCTCCGCAAGTCTTAAAAACGGCATCAGCGAGACGTAAAACTGCGACAATGGCCGCTCCGCAGCACTGGGATCGCTAGCAGCAGCGTCGATCAAGCGTTTCAATCTCGCATCTGCCTCCGATCCGGCGGCGAAGTAAACCGCATTGGCTCCGGTTCCCAGTTTAACGGTGAATCGTTCCCCCAAGATATCTGCCGCTTTGCGATCACGGACACGGATTTCCACCGTGTGCAACGTGACCTCACTGTAGGTATCTTGATCGAACGAAAACGAAACATCATTGGGATTCAGTTCCAGCTTCCCAGCCAGTTCTTTCACCAAATCAGCGACCTTCGCACCATTGGCAACAAACATCCCGCCGTGGACCTGGACGCTTGGCTGGCTCAGGTCAACCTGGGCACCGAAATCGATCTTCCCTTCTTCCGCAGTCTCCACAACGATATCGACCACTTGTCGCACAAGGGCAAGCACTTCCTCCTGTTGATCATCACTGAACGCATCATCCTTGAAAATCTGTTTACGAAAGGTTTGCAGTGTTTGCTGCGCGGAGTCCCGCATTTGCTCTAAAACCTTAGGACTGACCGAAGTCGAACTGTGTACATATGCTGCTGCATCGGAGCTGATTACCGAAGCGAACATCGATGGCAGCGGAATCGTGTTGGCACTGATTTCGGCCAATTCGCTTCCCGGCACCGCTGTGAATTCGTAATCCAACACGATTCGCTCGCGTTCGGCATCAACCGCCAGGCCGACCAAAAGTTTTTCCGCGGAATCAAATGATTCCTGCAGGGAATCTAGGGTTGCCTTGGCGCTTTGCAAAGCTTCCTCGTCCGGTTGTTCAGCCTGCTGCAGCATCGCGGCTTCGAACGCATCACGAGCAGTGCTGAGAATCGATTCACGTTGTTCCGCCGGGATCTGCTGTGGACTTAATCTCACCGCAACCAGGTACTCCTTGGGCAAATCTCCCAGTAAATCCAGTGGATTAGTCGGGACTTGTCGCAGTGAATCACGATTCTGACTTGCGAAAGCCCAACCGCCGGCTTGTTTGATGTACAGCAAGGTGGGGCCAGCGGCAACGACGTAAATATCGGTATCGCCCTGCAATTGCTCCGCCGGACCGATCTGGCCTTCCAAGCGACGCAAGAATCCAGCAACATCGCGACAAGGCAAGAAGATCAACGGATCGGGACTGCCGTCAACCAGTTTTACGGCAACCCCCCAAGGTTGATTCGGATCGATTCCGGCTAAAAATCCACCTGCCATTCCTGCAAACAATCCGCCGAACGCCGGTTGGCCCGCAACTTCGGACAAGTAAATCACTGCCTGGCTGATCGGCGTCGTGCCGGCTAGCGAGACAACGGCAAGGTACGAATCGTCCGCAGCATCCGCCACCGGGGAGGCTGCCGATGACTGCTGAGCCGAAAGGGTTGGTTGAAATGCTAACAGACTGGTCGCTGCCAACCAGAACGGCAGCCAGAGTGAGGATCGCATCATTAAAATTTTCCTTTTCGAAATCGATTGTTTTCTTAACGCCCGAGAGCACCAATTGATGCCGTCGGCGGATACCTCTCAGCAGCCGATTGGGCTGCGATTCGGCAAAGCGAGGTCAATGACTGACGGCTCGACGTTACTGCACTCCAGCTCTGCCCCAGCCCAACTGTACCGGGGGTCGGGCTAGGGAGAGGCAGGCAAAACAGCCAGTTCACGGATTTTCGCATCGCTACGCCTATTAAAGCAGACGATCAGGCTTGATGTCACCCGCAACGACAGCTCGCTTCGACAAATTCTATCGAATCTGGCTAGAGAGATGTAATCCCAACCTGCGCATGCATTTTCCCTTACCTGTGGATAGACTGGGGGTGATCACCCGGCAAGCCCGTAGCGAGGGTTTCGGATCGGTCGGCTTGACAACGTGGGATCAACAGAACTGGCGAATCATAACTGGCCGGTTGATTTTGCGGCTCTCAAACCCTTTACCGTCAGTTGCTGCCGCGCGCGGTGTTGCTGCCGCGCGGGGTTGGGAGGGGGAAGTTACGACGGAAAACTACTTTTTGGGTTTCGCGTTGCTTGCCAGCTATTTCAGTTTCAATTTTCATGTCTTTGGAGCAAGTGATGATCGTACTGCAAACCCCTTTCCGTTCAGAGCATGCGGCTGCCACTTGGAGGGCGTGGGGGCCCGTTGTCATGGCGCTGGCGATCGTTGTCCGGGGGGGCTTACTGCCAACGGTCGCTGACGAGATCAAAGTTGAATCATTTGGTCAGACCGCCGCGGGAACGCCCGTGGATCGTTACGTTTTAACGAACAAGAATGGGCTGACCCTGAAATTGATCACCCGGGGAGCGACGATGCAAAGTCTGTTGGTTCCCGACAGCCAAGGGCAGCTAGCCGACGTTGTTCTGGGTTTTGATGATGTTGCGGGGTATGAAAGCGCTGCAAACCAGTACTTTGGTTGCACTGTCGGTCGAGTCTGCAATCGCATCGGCGGCGCTCAGTTTCAACTCCACGGCACGACCTATCACCTGCAGGCCAATGACGGCCAGAACACCTTGCACGGTGGCGGGCAGCGGAGTTTGGACAAAGTTGTTTGGGATGCAAAGATTCCCGAAGACCAACTCGAGGCGGTGGAATTCCACTACTTCAGTCCAGACGGAGAAGAGGGATTCCCTGGCAATGTGCATTTTTACGTTCGCTATGCGCTGACCGACGGTAATGCCGTAGCCATCTCCTACAAAGCGACGACCGATTTAGAAACGCCGATTAACTTAACCAATCACGCCTATTTCAACTTGGCTGGTGCGGGCGCGGAGACGATCCTCGATCACGTCCTGCAAATGGATGCCGACCACTACACCCCGACCGATAAGGAATTGATCCCCACTGGTGAAATCCGGTCGGTTGATCGGACGCCGTTGGATTTTCGCCAGCCCACCGCGATCGGTGCGCGGATTGCGGATCTGACGGCGACCGCCGCAAAGGGTTACGATCACAATTACGTCTTGAATCGTCAGGAGGCCGGATTCAGGAACGTGGCAACGCTGCGTCATCCAGCGAGTGGGCGCACCTTGACGGTCCGGACCGATCAACCGGGACTGCAGCTATACAGCGGCAACTTCTTGTTTGGTCAGCAGGGAAAGGGGGGGCGGAGCTACGCGCACCGCAGCGGACTGTGTTTGGAAACGCAGCATTATCCCGATAGCGTCAATCAAGAGGAGTTTCCGAGCATTTTCCACCTTCCTGGCCAAACCTATTCGCAGACCACCTTGTATCAATTTGGGATCCAGGAATAGACAATGCGGGCGGTTTGGGTAGCAACGACCCGTGAAAAGAAACGCTACGTCAGAACGTTCAACGCCAGCGGATCGGCTTAACGTTGCTGGAAAAAAACGTTACAGTAGGCGGCCTCGTTTGCTCTCCCCGTTTCTCGTCGGCACCCTGGATCATTGATGTCCCCCGCAGATGTCCTTCAGCAGCCAGATGAATTGCTGGGTCGGTTCGGACTGACGCGGTTTCGCTCGGGGCAGGAAGCCGTGATCCGCAGCGTGCTGGAAGGTCGCGACGTTCTGTGCGTGATGCCGACCGGCGGGGGAAAAAGCTTGTGCTACCAGTTTCCTGGTTTAGCGCTACCGGGAGTCACCCTGGTGGTTTCGCCGCTGATCGCGTTGATGAAAGACCAAGTCGACTCACTGCGTCAACGCGGCATACCCGCCGCGCTGCTGAACAGTTCACAAACCGGTTCGGAGCAGGCCGAGGTGATGCGGCAAATGGCGCAGGGGGACTACAAACTGGTTTACGTCGCTCCGGAGCGTTTACGAAATCGCATTTTCCAGGAATCGGTTCGCGACTCAAACGTCGGATTGTTGGCGGTCGACGAAGCCCACTGTGTCAGTGAGTGGGGGCATGATTTTCGGCCCGACTACGCGCGGTTGGGACTGTTTCGGGAACGCTACCTCAATAACGTGCAAACGATCGCGCTAACGGCAACCGCCACCCCCATGGTTCGGGATGATATTCAAAAGCTGCTGCAACTACGGCAGCCGCAATGCTATGTCACCGGATTTCGCCGAGAGAACCTGTATTTTTCGGTCACGCATACCCGGGGTGATGGCGAGAAAGACGAAGCGTTGCTGCGGTACATGCGGGACCAAACCGGGGTGGGCATCATCTACGCTGCCACTCGAAAACGTTGCGAGGAATTGGCGGAATGGTTGCCCGAACGCTTGGGGCGTCGCGTGGGGGTCTATCACGCAGGCTTGGATGGTCGCCAACGTCACGAAATCCAAAATGCGTTCATGGCGGGGGAACTGTCGGCGATTGTCGCGACCAATGCATTTGGCATGGGGATCGACAAGGCCGATATCCGCTACGTCGTCCACTACAACATCCCCGGCAGTCTGGAGGCGTATTATCAGGAGGCTGGCCGGGCCGGACGCGATGGGCTGCCCAGCGAATGCCGATTGTTCTTTGCCTACTCCGATCGCTACGTCCAGGAATTTTTCATTGAAAATCGCTACCCCAATGCCGAAACGGTGGAGCAGGTTTATCGTTATTTGTTGTCCCGTCCCGAAGATCCCATCGAACTGACACTGCAGGAGGTGCGGGATGGGCTGGGGGGCAAGGTCGCAACCGAATCGATCAGTACTGCGGAGACATTGCTAGCCAAAGCTGGGGTACTGAAACGCCTGGACGCCAGCGCCAATCATGCGATCATCCGCATTGATAGTGACGCCCCGACACTGCAAGACATGTTGCCGCGGGAAGCAAAGACGCGTCGCAAGGTGATTGCGGCATGCGAATCACTGATCGGCGGCCGCCGTGGTGAAGACGTTTACGTCCGCTTGCAGCAAATCATGCAGATAACCGGAATGGAACGTGACGCGCTGACACGCACCTTCCGCGAATTAACACGGCTGAACGCTTTTGATTACGTGCCGCCGTTCCGTGGTCGAGCCGTTCATTTTTTGAGACGGGACCTAACCTTTGCTGAATTGCCGATCGATTTCGAAGAACTTGCGCGGCGGAAGGGGGCCGAGTACGACAAACTGGAGGCCGTTATCCAGTTTGCGCGCAGCAGCCGCTGCCGCCAGTTGGAAGTATTGGATTATTTTGGTGATCCCAATGCCCAACGCTGCGGCAATTGTGATTTGTGTCGGCCCGGGGGCGCGGCGACGCAAACCGGGGCTTCGGCACCGCTATCTCAAGGAGCTCTGGTCAGCGGAGTCGACAGCGAAGCCTTGACGACAGGCATTCGGATTGCACTTAGCGGAGTCGCCAGGATGCATGGTCGGTTTGGCAAGCAAATGATCGCCCAGATGTTGTGTGGCTCCAGCAATAAAAAAATCCAGCAGTGGAAACTCAATCGGCTCAGTACGTTCGGCATGCTTAATGGGCTGAAGCAGTCGCAGGTCAGCAATGTCCTGGAGGCGATATGTGATGCCGGTTTGGCGGAACAGTCCGAGGTGGATGAGCGGCGGCCGACCGTCCGGTTGACGACGGCAGGGCATCAGGTGATGACCGGAAAAACCCCGGTTCCCAATTCGTTTCGTTTGGCGTTCCCGCTGGCAAAACAGCTTGCAGCCTGCGCGGCTGGCTACGAAGCGGCCGATGTGCGGTCCGGTTCGGTTGCTTCCCCGGGACACACGTCCGATGTGGCAAGCGAGTCTGCGGTGACGGCCGCCTGCGGAGCTGATGGCATTGCCAACGACGCTGGGGGCACTGGCGACGCTGCCGTCGTTCCAAGCAACGATGCGGAAGCCACTGCGGGCAACGAGAAAACAAAAGAGTTGCTGGAAAGCCTGCGACGCTGGCGACGGAAAGTTTCTGCAGCCTTGGCAATCCCGGCGTTTCGGGTCCTCAGTAACGCCACGCTGGAGCGCGTTGCGGAAATGCAGCCAACGTCCACCGATCAGTTGCAGGAAATCAAGGGAGTCGGGCCGAACACGCTGGAACAGTTCGGTTACGATATCGTGGAACTTGTGATTACGGTCACGACGGCCGACGATCAGGGCCCGACCGTTCCCGAAGACGATTCGGCTGCATCGACTTCCGTCACGGAGGAATCACTCAGTGATGGGCAGCGTGACCAATTGTCGCAGTCGCTGGATGATTCGTTTTGGACATGGCAACTCTTTAACAAAGGTTTTACCCATCAAGAGGTTGCCGCGATCCGCCGGTTACCCTTCGCGATGATCGTCCAGCATTTGATCCTGTGCCAACGACGCGGCCGCATGGTCAAGCTGCAGTGGGTGTGCAGCAAACAGCAGCAGGCGACGATTGAAGCGGAGCTGAATGAACATCCCGGTCCGGCGGCAGCCGCAAAAGCCAGTGATGACCAAGGCTTAGACGAGGGGCTTTGGGAGCTGGCCGCTTTGTTGCGATAGAGTCGCCCGTTTTTCTGGCGAGCAACGGTTTCAGTGATCTTCTCCCCTGGCCCCGCGCAGCAGGAATAGGCGGGAGAGGGCAGCAAGAGGGCAGGTAAATGCTTGTCTACCGCTCGCCTTTACCTGGGTTTTGGTAATTACGCACGACAGCTCTCAGGGCATGAAGAGGAATATCTTGGGCGGCTTACTTCCCACTACCACGACACATCGGCTAAACTTTACCGGTTTGGCGAGATGGAGGCTGGCGATGCTGGTGGGCAAACTGCCCCGGGATAACTGGGTCAGCGGTACTTTGGGCAATTTTTGCGATCACGATCTACCCCAACCATGTTTTGCTCTGTCATGCCTGCAGAAAAAACTTCAAAAAGCCAGCCTAGCCTGAATGGTGACTCCACGATTCTTCCGACGAAGCTTTAAATTTGGTAGTTACAGCAACCGCAAAGTTTTTTTCCGAGCAGCACCTTGGCTACTGTGGGTTCCGACGCCAGTTTCGTAGCTGTGGGCATGAGTAATGGATGGGGCGGGACCGATTAGCCTTGTGCAAAGGGGAGGCTGGCCCATCACCGACCTCGCCAACATGGCAATCGAGGGGTCGTCAAGGGGAAGCCCCTTTTTCACCGTGGATTGCGGTTAGCCAGTTTGTTGGCATCCCGTTACAATCTGGTTCATGATCAACGATACCTTTCAACTTCCGGACGACTGAGAAAGCTGTAATGGAGAAACAATCCGAATCAAATACGGACGCGACGTCCAACGGGGGGCGAAGAGGAAATAATGTTCTGGTCTTGATGCTGGTTTTCGCTGTGGTGATCGGGATCCTGTACTGGAATCGTCCGACACCGCGTTCCACAATCAGTTTCAGCTTCTTCCAAAAGGAACTGCGACGCGACAACATCGAGTCCGTGGAGATTTCTCGTCAGGAGATTCAGGGCAATTT
>SLFV01000132.1 GCA_007124075.1 Roseimaritima sp. | reverse complement strand
CGGGACCGCGTGGCTGGCGGCTCGGGAGTTTTCCAAGGTGTATCGTTTGGCGACAACCCGCATCGCTTTGCGTAAGCCATCGCGACGGCGGAATTTGCCCGCGAAGAGTTTTCCCGATCAAGCCGCGAAATTTTCGGCGATCGTCGCCGATGTAAGGCAATTGCAGCAGCAGGGGCGTCCGGTGCTGCTGGGGACCGAAAGTGTCCGGGAATCACTGGCCTTGCAAGCCTGTCTGGATCAACATCAACTCCGCAGCCAGTTACTGAACGGTTTGCAACCCGCCAGCGAAGCGGCGGTGATAGCGGCGGCGGGACGCAGCGGCGCGATCACGATTGCGACCGATCTGGCGGGACGCGGGACCGACATCCCGCTGGACGACCAAGCCCGACGGCGCGGTGGTTTGCACGTGATCGTGGTGTCGCCCCGACACTCACCCCGCTTGGACCAACAACTGATCGGACGCTGTGCACGGCAGGGCGACCCAGGCAGTGCGCGGACCTACATCAGCGCCGACGACAGCCTGCTGCAGCGACACGCTCCATGGGTCACGGGGCGCAACGGGGACTGGTCTAAACTGGCCGACCGGATCGCGCGTCGTTGCGACCGCCAGGCGGCGTTGCAGCGGATGCAACTGGCGGCTCGCGACCGCCAGCGAGAGGCGTACTTTGATCCATCACACCAACGCTCGGGACCGATCGACAAGGGAGGATAAATGTTGGCAGTCAATAGGTCAGCCCCAGGGCTGCGGGAGCTCTTAACCCCACGGACTTGGCAACCGCGAATCGGACACGCCCCGCGATTTGGCTGGTTGCCGCTTTTGCTGCTCAGTCTTCTGGTGCTACCGACGGCGGCGACCGAACCGGTGTCGATTGAAGGCTTCACCAGCGCCTACCGGGACATCAAAGTGGGGACGGCGGAAACCAGCGTGGTCGCAAGCTGGTTAGTCCAAGAGGGAGAACCCGTCAGGCTGGGACAGCGTCTGTTACGACTAGATGATTCCTTGTTGAAAGCGAACATCGACGTCGCACGCAAAGTCGCCCACTCGCGCGGTGAACTAGTGGCCGCCCAGTTGGCGCTGGCCTACAAACAACGTCAATGGGAACAAACCGTAAAATTGCACGACCGTGATCACGCGACGGAACAGGAATTGTGGACCGCCGAAAATCAACGCGACGAAGCGGCGGCTAAGGTGCAAGCGATTGAGGAATCGTTACAGCGTCGGATGCTGGAACTGGTCCAGGTCGAACGTCAATTGGCACGATACACGATCACCGCGCCGATGGATGGGATCGTGGTCGAGCGATTGAAGGAGGTCGGTCAAGCGGTCTCGGTTGCCGATCCTCATCTGGTGCGTCTGGTGCAGGTCGATCCGCTTCGGATCGTGGCCAACGGACCCGAGAAATTCCTCCGCTTGATTCATCCCGGCATGCGGTTGCCGATCACAATCGGACAACAGGAAACCGTAGCCGACGTCGAATTCGTCTCGCCCCTGGTCGATGCGCAGTCGATGATGCGAGCGATCAAGTTGCGATTGCCCAACCCTGACTTGCAATGGTCTGCGGGGCAAGCCGTCCATGTGGTCCTGGCACCAATCCAACGGGAACAAGATCAACAGCAAATGTTGCAACAAACCAAGCGTCGCTTTCCTTTTCTGGAGCGATGATGTCCAGTCCGGAAACCCATTGTCCATTACCGGTGGTCGGCACTTTGGCTGCCGGATTTCCGTCGGAGCAGGCGTCGGGACAGTCGACAGGGTACCCGTTGACTGCCCCGCCTGTGCAATCGCCGCGGATGCACCAGCGCGCGGCTGCGGAATCTGCTGGTGATGCGGCCGCGATTCTGGGACTGTTGACCCGTCTGCTAAGCGAAAACCGGCTGGCGTCCGCGCGGCAGTTGCTGGCCGAGCAGTTGGCCGTTGCCAGCGGCGCGGCGTTGGTAACGGTTGCGACGGTCGGGGCGGCTGAGCGTGTGGAAAAAAGCGTCGCGGGTTCGTTGGATTTACTGACCGGTATTGAGTTTGCCCAGGATGCTGCGATCGGCGAAACGCTTTGTTTTGTTCGCCCGCTTTCGGCTTCCAGCCAATCCAAAACGGCGGCAACCACGCTTGCCCACCGCTGCCTCAGTACCGCGCTGCGTCGTCAGCGTGACACCGCCCCAACCCACTACGTGTGGACGCTTCCGCTGGTTTGCGAAAACGACCATGTGGTTGGGGCGATTCAATGGATCTGGTTAGACCGCGCGACGGTCACCGCGACGCAGCAGGCTTTCCTGCTGACGCTACCCGCACCGCTTGCCGAGACGCTTTTGTTGCTGGAGCGGGCGCAGCCAAGTCGCTGGCAGATACACGCATCGCGTTGGCGGCGTTGGTTCACCGATTCACGCGGCTTGGTAATCGCGATGGTGCTGGCATGCTGCGTCGCATTGGCCTGCGTTCCGGTGCGTTATCCTGTCCGCGCGGAAGTCACGCTGAAACCTGAAACGCAGCGAGTCATTTCGGCACCCTTTCCAGGGACGGTGAAGCAGGTGTTTGTCACGTCGGGAATGACCGTCACAGCGGGGACCCCACTATTTTCGCTCGATGAAGACGATTTGCGGACTCGCATTGCAGCGGAGGAGGCGGTCCGTGCGCGCGAAAGTGCCCAGCGTAGCGGGCACTTGGCGGTCGGGGACGCGGGGGCGGCGGAGTTGGCGCGGCTGCAGATCGCCAAAAGCAGTGCGGAGATCCAACGGCTTACTAAGCGACTGGAACGTGCCATCGTCCGTGCCCCGATCGACGGGGTGGTGTTGGGGGAGTCGCTGGAGCGGTTGACCGGCATGCCGCTGGAAACCGGGGCGGTCACGATGGAAGTTGCACCGCTGCAGCGATTGCTGGCGAAACTGGACATTCCGCCCGATGAGATCCAGTGGGTGCGGCAGGGCCAGCGGGTGCGGTTTCGTTTGGATGCGGTGGAAAATTTGCCCGTCGGTACGTTGCAGAGGGTTGCCCCACGAGGCTGGATGACGGCACGGGGCTTGTATCGATTCGAAGCGATTGCGGAGGTTGATAACCAAGCGGGTAAGTGGAAACCGGGGATGCAGGGCACAGCCGACGTGCTGACCCAACATCGACCTTGGGCCTGGTGCTGGTTCCAACGAATCTGGCGACAAGTCCGCAGTTGGATGTAAGGAGGTCACCCCATGAATGAGGTACGACACGACCCGCCACCTAGTTGTCAGGAACTGATGGAAAGTCGGCCGCGACTGCGGAACGACCTGGAGGTTGCTTGCGTTAATCGTCGAAGCGGGCAGGTCTCGTTTCGGATCATTGTGCCCTCCAAAACCCCTGGACAATCCGATCGTTTCTATCGCCTGGGACTGGCCGAATACTGCTTGCTTTCCCATCTGGATGGCGTGAATACCGTCCGTCAGGCTCGCGCCGCTGCCGCCAATGCTTGGCGGACCGGCCGCACGAGCCACTCCCGGCCAGGACCAGATAGGTTTGTTTCGCCTCCGTCGCCAGTACGCGACCCTTGGCCACCAGCCAAGGGGACACAGATTGACCAGTTTCTGCAACCTCCTACCGAACTGGACGCCCAGCAGGCCGAAGCGCTGATCCTGTGGGCACAATTCATGGGGTTCTTTTCAGGTGCAACCGCTGAATCGGAATCGCAATCTATCGGCGACCCGGGTCGGCGCTGGTCCCTGTTGTGGATCCGCATTCCTTTGGTCCGCGATGGAAGCTGGGCGGTAAAACTGGAGCGGGTTTTGGGCTGGCTGTTTAGCAGCGCGGGGTTGGCGATCGGCAGTTTCTTGATTGTTGCCGCATTCTTGGTGCTGCTGCGGCATTGGTCTCGGTGGACCGAAGACTTGCGGGACGTCTGGAGCATCGGGGGCTGGTTGCGGCTGGCAATCGTTTGGGTGGTACTAAAGATCATCCACGAGACCGGGCACGCCGTAAGCTGCGTCCGGTATGGCGGAAAAGTCGGGCAGGCCGGCATCGCCTGGATGTTGGTAACTCCGGTCGCCTACATTGATTTGTCCGACGCGTACCGCATCGGCAGTCGTTGGCGCCGGGTCATGACGGCGCTTGCTGGCGTGTACGTCGAACTACTGGTTGCGGCGGTTGCGGTTTTTGGTTGGACGCAGACCGAATCCCCATTGCTGGCCAATTGGCTGTCGTCGATCGTCTTAGCAGCGGGATTCAGTTCGTTGCTATTTAATCTGAACCCCCTGATGCGGCTGGATGGTTATTTCGCATTGACGGACGCCTTGGACCAACCTAACTTGGCCGGGCAAGCTTCTGTCGCCTTGCGGGACGCCGCCCGATGGGTAGCGTTTGGCGTCAAATATCGGCGGCACCAAACCCTGCACCCCTTCGTCTTGATCACCTACGCCGCCGCGGCGCAGGTGTATCGAATCACTGTGGTCCTGGCCTTACTGCTGATCGCCGCACGCGTTTATGGACCAATCGCGATCCCGCTGGGATTCCTGGTCCTGGTCGGTTTGGTATCGCGGTCGCTTTGGGCAATCGTTCAGGAAACCACGCATCACCTGGTTCGGCGTCCTAGCGTCGGGTTACGAATCAGCCTTGTCTTGCTGGTTTTGTTTGCGGTTACGGCGGGCAGTTGGCGGTTGCATCACGGCTGGGGCAGTCGGTATCCGGGAGTGGTGGAGTTTGCCGACGAAGCGCCCATTCGAACGCAGGTATCCGGTTTTGCTCATCGGATCCTCGTGCACCCCAACCAACATGTTCGTGCCGGTCAGCCTCTGCTGGTCCTAACCAACCCGCAACTGGAAACCGAATACCAGAAGTTTCACCACGACTGGCAGCAGGCGATCGCGCGGATGCGAGGATTTGGCCAACAACAGGATTCGCACCAATCGCAGCAACAGCAACGCACGGCCGAGGTTTTACAGCAGCGGCTGCGGGATCTCCAAAACAAACGGGATGCGCTGCGTGTCGTCGCACCGCGTGACGGGCAGTGGATCGGCACGCGAACCGAAAACCAGGAGGGTGCCTGGTTGGACGAAGGAACCGACCTGGGGTACGTCGTGCAGACCGATCGCTACAAAGTCGTCGTGGCAGTGAATCAGGCCGAGCTGGCTGAGTTGCCAAAAATTCTTACCGGGGCTTTCGAGGTGGTGATTGGTGCGCAGCGATTCCCCGCGACTTTGACAAGCGTTGCGGAACAAACCAGCTTGCGACCGCCACATCCCGCGTTGGCAGCCACCGCCGGCGGCCCCTTGCCGGTTCGTGTGGATCAGGAGGCTGAAAAACCAAGGCTGGTCCAGCCGCATTTGCGAGTCGAATTTGGCTTTCTCAGCAACACCCATCCACTCCGTTCGGGTCAATTGGCCTGGATCGTCCCCGTCAGAGGCAGCACCGGCGATACCAACGGGCAGCACACTGTGAGAACCACCGTGCAAAAGTGAGCTTTCTTCGACCGGCGGGCGAAAATTTTGCCTTGTCCGCAAAGTTACCCATCGACAGGATTCGAAGTAAAATGGGGTTCCTGTCCACTTCGTGAAACGCTTCGGAACTGATTTCGCCTTGAGCGCGGCCCGCACCGCTTTGGATCTCCCCACACCCCGTGTTGTTCGCTGTGCGGTGGGGGAGCAATCTCCAGGGCGACCTTATTTCCGAATCGTGCTTATGGGATTGATTTTTTGCCTGCCTGACAATGGAAGATAGCATCATGCGCGTGTTTCGGTTATTTGGATTTGTGCTGCTGTGCAGTTGTTTCAGCGGCCTGATTTTGTCACCCGATCCGGTGGCGGTTGCTGACGATACGGCCGCCGCGGACGTAGACCCCGCGTCCCAACCGCCCGCGGAAGCGGCGGATGATGCGCCCGCAAAGGATCCGACGGCAGATAACAAAGCAGAAGCAGAAAAGCCGCAAGAGGAAAAATCTGCCGAGGCCCCAGCCAAGGACCAAAAGTCTGAGGAGGACAAGCCCAAAGAGGATAAGCCTAAGGAAGACAAGCCTAAGGAAGACAAGCCGAAAGACGAACCGTCAAGGGAGCAGACAGCGGAGAAGTCCGAATCGAAGGAGAAACCCGTCGGTGGCGATAAATCCGAAATGGAATCCAAGGGGGACAAACCGGCAGACGAGCCCAAACCCGAGCCGCCTGCAAAGGTGAAACCGGAGGAACCGGTACGATTACCCGTTGTCGGTTACAGCGACACCCCGATGTTGCCCGGGCAACCGTGGCGAGTTCACGACATCCTGCGGCCACGGCCCCCTGTTGTCGGTTTGGATCGTCAGCATTATCTGTCTGCCCCCGTACCCGCTCCCAGTGATGCGACCGTCTTGCTGTCGGCAGGTCAGGACGCGCCCGATCTGAACATGTGGGCTCACCAGGGCCCCGGAGGAGGTGGTGACTTGCGAGCCCCTCAGTGGAAAACCGGGCCGGGGTATTTGGAGGTGGTTCCCCAAACCGGCAGCCTGCGCTCGCTGGATAGTTACGGCAGTTGCCAATTGCATGTCGAATGGATGATCCCGGAGGATGTAACAGGTGCCAGTCAGGGGCGCGGCAACAGCGGCGTGGTTCTGATGGGGCAGTACAAGATTCAGATTTTGGATTCTTACAACAACCGGACTTATGCGGACGGTCAAGCCGCCGCGATCTTTGGTCAGTATCCGCCCGATCTGAATGCGTCGCTGCCGCCAGGGAATTGGCAGTCGTTTGACATTTTCTTCACAGCCCCTCTGTTTGATTTGGACGGTAATCTGCAACAACCGGCGGACGTCACCGTGCTGCATAACGGTTTGCTGGTCCATCATCGTCGCAAGCTGGCCGGGGCGACCGTGTATCGGGAGCTGCCCGAGTATACAGCCGGTCCGCCGGCCCGCCCGCTGTTCCTGGAGGATGGTGGCAGCCAGGTACGTTTCCG
The DNA here is from genome assembly GCA_007124075.1 of Roseimaritima sp. Taxonomy (GTDB): domain Bacteria; phylum Planctomycetota; class Planctomycetia; order Pirellulales; family Pirellulaceae; genus Roseimaritima. Next base: position 4,450 of record SLFV01000132.1, on the reverse strand, counting down.
TAACATTTGGCTGCGTCGGCTTGATTGACCGGCCGTCGAAACGACCGCCCGTCGTTGTATTCGTCTCGCCCGCTTCGCTTCTGAGGAATCCCGATGAAACGCCGTACCTTTTTGACCTCATCAAGTGCTGCAATGGCCGCGACGGCTGTGGCCGCTGGCACCGCGGTCGCCGGCCCGCCCGAGGTTGCACCGAATCCGCAAGGTGCCCAATCGCGCGTGCGGATCGCGCTGAATACCAGCACGATCCGAGGACAACAGCTTACGCTTCCCGAACAGGTTCGTGTCGCTGCGGAGGCGGGCTATGATGCGATTGAACCCTGGATTCGGGATCTGCGTCAGTACGTCGACCAGGGTGGCAGTTTGACCGACTTGCGAAAACAGATCGAAGACGCCGGCTTGACGGTTGAAAGTTCAATCGGGTTTGCGCGGTGGATCGTCGACGACCCGCAGGTTCGCGCTGCAGGCCTGAATGAAGCGGTGTCGGATATGGAATTGATCGCGCGGATCGGCGGAAAGCGGCTGGCGGCACCGCCGATTGGTTCCCATCGTCCGGAGGACCAATCGCCCCCGCTGTCGGTGATTGCTCAGCGGTATCACGATCTGCTGCTACGGGGTGAGAATACGGGGGTTGTGCCGCAATTAGAATTATGGGGATTTTCGCCTACGTTGTCGCGTTTGGGCGAGGTGGCTTACGTGGTCGCAGAGGCAGGGCATCCCGATGCTTGTTATCTGTTGGATTTCTATCATATCTTCAAGGGCGGATCGGACTTTGCAGGCTTGGGCGCGTTGGAGGCACGACAGATGCATGTCTTTCACATTAACGATTATCCCGCCCAACCGCCGCGGGAATCGATCGCCGATAAAGATCGGGTTTATCCCGGAGATGGCATCTGTCCGCTGACGCAAATCATCCAACAATTGGTCGCCAACGGTTTCGAAGGGTACTTTTCTCTGGAACTGTTCAACCCGACCTATTGGCAACAAGACGCATTGGCGGTCGCAAAAACAGGATTGGCCAAGATTCGAGAGGTTTTGCCAGCGGAGTGACGGCCTATTGTTCCCGTAGGAAGACGCGCGATCGGGGGGGGGTACCCGTGGCAACAGATTGCAACGACCTTCCACTGCGGTTTCTGGAGGTGGGCGAGCGTTTTGCGAATCTTAGAATTGTTTTGCGGAATTGGCGGGGTTGCGGAGGCGGTTTGGGGGCAACCTTCGTTGGGGCGAGTGGTCCAGGCGGTCGATATCGATCGCCAAGCCGCGTTGGTTTACGCGGCCAACCATCCCCTGCGTCCCACGATTGCCACAATCGAATCGGCAGCCAGTTGGCGGACCCGGATTGCGGGTTGGACAGCCGATACGTGGTGGCTGTCCCCGCCGTGTCAGCCCTATTGTGCCCGCGGTCGCCAGGCCCCGGATGATGCGCGCCGTGACGCGTTGTTGCAGGTCATTCGTATGGTCGCTGCGCGGCCCGATTGGTTGCCTTGCCGAATCGCGTTGGAAAATGTGCCAGCCTTCGAACAATCCGATGATTGCTCTCGTTTGCTCTCCAGCCTGGACGCCGCAGGCTACCAGACCAACCAGCAGACCCTCTGTCCTACGCAATGGGGCATCCCGAACCGGCGACAGCGCTTTTACTTGACCGCATGGCGATCGACCTGCAAACCGCCAACGATTGTTCCGCCGCCGCGACCCGCCGCGATTCCCTTGGCACGTTATCTGGACCGCGATCACGCAGCCGACCTGTTTTTGGACCCTGGCTTACAACAGAAATTTGCCCCCGGCTTGGACATCGTGTCACCACATGGCACCGACCGGCCTACCAGCTGTTTCACAGCCGGGTACGGTAAATCGATCAAGCAAGCTGGCTCGTATCTGGCCGTCGCTGGGAGGCTGCGACGGTTTTCCCACCGCGAAGTCCAGCGTTTGCTTGGCTACCGCGACGCGTTTGCTTGGCCATCGCGGTACACCCATCGGCAGCGTTGGAAAATGCTGGGTAACAGCCTTTCGATCGGAGTGGTACGTCAGGTACTGGCGTCGCTGGCGGTTGAAAACCAGGCCGATATCCGGCGGTGACTTACCGTGCCATTCGGCGGTGACTTACCGTGCCATTCACAAACCGGACAGGTCTCATCGCCCCTCCAACAGACCTGTGGACTGGGACGACCCAAAGTGAGTCTTGGTCCGCAGTGAAATTCGCCGAGCGAAAGGAATTCTGGCGAGTCCCACTAACCTGAAATTACGTTGTAACAGACCACTAGCTAGCTGTTTTCTTGTTGCCGTTGTCGGTGGCAATGATAATGCCCGCAACGATCCCGGCGATCGCCAGGGTCGCGATCAACCCCATGGTCATACCGCCAAACATCTGTCCGCGTGCGATCTCCGGATCGACTTTGATGATCGCACCCTGAAGCAATGCCGCATTGGGTTCGGGTGACTGCAACAGTTGGTAGCGGTAGACCCCATCATGCGTCGCCACCAGGTAGGTGCCACTGGTCAAATCCTTGAATCGGAACCGTCCTTCAGCATCCGTCGCTCCCTTGCCGACGACCTGGCGCTTTTTGACCAACACCACCGGTGCCCCTTCCACGCCGCGTCCGTTGGCATCCACCAAGGCCCCCTGCAGCACGCCGCCGTCCTGAAGTTGCACGCGTCCCCCTTCCAGCATTCGTGGCGCGGTTGGGGTAGCGTTGCCGCGCTGCCCGGCCTGTACAATCTGCGGGAAAGTTATCCCAAACAATGCCAGGACAACCAAAGTCCGATAGATCCAGCGTGGCGCATTCATTGTTTTGAACATCCGTTATTTGCGGGGAGGTTATGCGGCGATATCCGGCATGAATCGAAAAACCAGATAAATCGGAAAAACCGCTGTAAAGTGTGGATCGTCGATATAATCGTTACGCTTTAACACAATTCTGAAATTTTTTTCAAGAACGATTGGATTCGTACCAAACCGTCTCTAAGCGACACGGGATGTGGTGGCAGGGACCTGCCCGAAAGGGGAGGTGCGCACTTCCGTTGCTCGCACTTTTGCACAAGGTATGGTAGTCTCAGGGTACGATTATCAGAGTTGAATTGTGTCCAGTGGTTTGTCAACGGTAAAACGTAGGGATGGGCCGTAGTGGGATTCGTCAGAATTCCCCAAGCGATAGGAAGTCTGGCGGATCCCACTACCCCAAAATTGAATGTCGCCAAACCACTAGTGATAAAATTGAAGCGAGTCTCAACTCAAAACAGATCTGCACCATGAATAGCCTTTATCTATCGAGTACCGTTCGGGAATTAAGTGTTGGGTGCCTTTTGTTCGTTGTCCATGCTGCAGGTTTGCCAATCGCTGGCCAGCAGCTAGATTGGCCGACCGAACGCGGCAACCCTTTGGGCACTGGGGCGGTACCGCAGAAATTGCCCGATCTTCTGGTGGAACACTGGCGGTATGAAGCGGGCGAGCCGATTGAGGGTTCGCCTGCGGTCAGCCGTGGACGTCTGTTCGTTGGTGACGTCGAGGGCACACTGCACGCGGTGGAACTGGATTCGGGAAAATCGATTTGGAGGCAAAAGATCGATGGAGGTTTTGTTTCAGCCGTTGCCGTAGCGGGGGATACCGTGATCGCTGGCGACTACAACGGCATGGTCTATGCCTTTGATTTCGCTGACGGCGAACAACGTTGGACGTTGGAAACCAACGCGGAGATCAGCGGAGGTCCCGCTTTTTTTGGCGAAAACGTGCTGATTCCCTCCCAGGATGGCAACCTGTATTGCTGCCGGATCGCCGATGGAAAGTTGATTTGGAAGTACGAAACGAGCGACCAAATCCAGTGCAGCCCCACCATCGCGGGGGATTTAACATTTTTGGGTGGGTGCGACGGACAGTTGCATCGCGTCGACCTAAAGTCGGGGCAGGCCTCCGGCGAACCGTTGCCGTTGGATGGACCAACACTCAGCACCCCCGCAGTGCGGGAAAACCTCGCTTTCTTGACAACGCACGGCGGGTTAGTGTTGGCGTTTGATTGGAAGTCCAACAGACGAGTCTGGGAGTTCAACGATCCTGATCGGCGGCAGGAATACCGCAGCAGCCCAGCGGTGACTGCGGACGCGGTGGTTGCGTCAAGTCAATTTCGTCAAGTTCGCGGCTTTGACCCGCGGACCGGAAAACTGCTATGGTCTACCCCGCTGCGTCGTTTCGCGGAAGCGTCACCGGTGATTGCGGGGGACGACGTCTGGATCGCCGCCACCGATGGTCGTTTGTACCGAATGGACGTCAAGAATGGCGAAATCCGCAGCCAGCAGGAATTCCGTGGCAGTTTCGTTGCGTCCCCCATCGTGGCTGATCAACGTTTGATTCTGGCCAATAACGCCGGTGTGGTAATCGCTTTGGGAGCGGCAACGGAAAAGTAATGGGGCGTGGAGGGAGATTCGTTCGCTTGTTTCTATTCATCGCGGAAGCCTAAGTAAT
>SLFV01000369.1 GCA_007124075.1 Roseimaritima sp. | reverse complement strand
CTTGTCTGTATCGCCTTGAACGGAGTTTACCCAAAACCAATCTCCTTGGGCTCGTGTGAGGCGAATGATTTGCCCTTTTCGGACCAATCCCCTGGTCTCGGAACCAACTTTCAATGATGCGCTATTAGCTTGCATGACGTACGTAAACCCGTCGATACCAACCGCCTGATAGTCAATCAATGCACGGCGAAGGTCACTGACCGTACCGCGCTCAACATAGCATGCACCCCGACCTTTCCTCGCGCTGTCACGCAATTCAGCCGGCAAGCCCTCGTTGTCGACCACGGCCGAAAAAGCTTCGATTGCCAGATCAAGCTGGCCGCCATCGACAAAATGCTTCGCTTGCTCTAACAAAAGATGACGGCGGTTTGGTTCGGCACCGAGCGACTCGGGGGCAGGCTTCACCATTTCATCCGAAATCGGCGACACCTGCAAAGCCTTCTCCGGCTTGACGTTCGGATTCATAGGCAAAGAACTCGTGATGACTGTGGCGTCTGCCGTCGGATCGGTGGGTTCTCTGAGAAAGAAGCGATCGATAGACGCATCCATGTACAAAAAGGGCCGCTGCCCGCTATTGCGTTTCACGGCATGGCTAGCATCGAAAAAAACATCCCTCAGCAATAGCCCCTGCGGCCGTTGCTCCGACAATACCTGAGCTAAAGCTTCTGTAAATGGCGAATTGTTACCGACTCCGTCCAACGCCGCCTTACCGCCAGCCACGGCATAGGCGACGATCCAACCTTCCGGTATCTCTGCAGCCCCAGAAGTCGACAGGTGAGTGGGACCAATATTCCTCGCCCATGAACGAAACGGATTGTCCCTGCAACAATCGAGAATCAGTACATTCAAGCTACTAGACGCTCCCTCCAAATGATCTTTGATGAACTCCTCAGGCACCGCCTTGTATTTAACGGCCGTTGGATCATCGATCCGCGCATCGACGGGAATCAGATAATTTTTGTCGTCAACGGAAATGCCGTGACCGGCGAAAAAGAATAATGCCATGCTGCCTCTAGGTAGACCACGTCCAAACTCAGAAATGGCTGCGTCCATGGCTTGGTGGTCTAAATTAAGCTTCAGGGTTACTACAAACCCCAAGTCCTTTAAGACTCGCTGCATCAGGCGTGCGTCATTGCCTGGATTATTGAGTGCACCTACTGTGTACGAACTATTGCCGATTAGGAGAGCGTGCTTTTCACCTTCGGCTCGGCAGGTGCTCGGGAAGATCAAGGCCAGAAACATGATCAGCAGGGGCGGGAAGGTCCGCTTCACTTCAGCCGAACAAAGTAGACGGATGCAATCAATCATCACTCAACGCCTGATTTTAGTAACAACGGTGATCTCTAGCGAACCCTCCGCAAAATGAGGGCGCACCTCCAATAAACGCAAGCTCATCCCGCTAAAAGGGTGTCGTGTGCCCGCCCAGGATGATGCTACCTCGTGTCAAGCATTTTTTCAACTCATTTTTTCGTTTCCGGGCAAGTAAGAACCGGCGAACCCGTAGGCTTCTTGTTTGTGCCCTGTCGAAATTACCCCGATATCCTGGGCGTGAGAACATTCGAAACAGGACGGTTACCGATTGCCCGTCCCGCACCAAAAGCTCCTGCCTCGGAATCGGTACCGCGCTACTTCAGCAATGCCTTCAACATCGGAACCTGACCTACCAGTTGATCGACCACTTGAGGCCCAGCCTTTTGCTTGATGAAGTTGATTACCAGCTCGCCAAAACTCGACAACTGATCGGTCTTGAGACCGGTCTTGCTAAGTGCCGATACCAACGCGGCGCCTTGCCCCGCGTTCCCTCCGAACATTCCGGCAACTTTACCTAACAGGCCCGCATTCTCCTCGGGAGCAGGGGCATTCTCTGCCGCTTGCGCAACGCCCGGAATCGCGGTTGCGATCTTGCCGAACAGATCATCGTTGCCTTGTTTCTTCAGCAAGGACATCACCATGGATACCGCCTGCTGCGCGTCGGACTCGCTGACACCAAATCGGCTTGTCACTTGTTTGATTAATTCATCCACACCCGTACTCCCCAAAACCGAAAACACTAGACTAGATTAAGCAACCACTGAGCCCTCCCCGAAGCTTGTGGCTCCCATATCGCTTACACCGGGGGCTGTGAACATTTGTGGCAAGTATGCAGTAATTCCCCGGAAATGAAAAGGTGCGGCTGGCTCCATTTGCACGTAAAAAACAACGCAACCTACGGCCAGGAAGCCGGAGCCGTGACGCGAAGTCACTTGTTTGGTGATCTAATCCATTACACTGACGACTTGACCAAGCGTTTTGGCCGCAGGCGGGTCGCCAGGACCGGGACCTCCCTGACGTTACGTTACCCTCCTAACCTTCATTCCTGCAAATTGCCTTACTCCCCATGCATGAATCACGTCGCGGTTTCTGGATAATTGCCTTCGCTGTGCTCCTGCTGATCGTTCTTTGGTACGACTTTTGGCTGTGGGAAGATAGCCATCTGGTGTTCGGATTCTTGCCCGTGGGGATGTTTTATCACGTTTGCATTTCGATCGCGGCCGGGTTGGTTTGGTTGTTGGCAGCCAAGATCGCATGGCCTGGCGAACAGGGGCTTGCCCACGAGGACCATTGCGAACCGCAGGCATGCTTGCCCGCGACTACCTTAACGGGGCAATCGGAGGAGTCGCGATAATGTTTTTCTTGTCATTGGCGACGATTACTCCATCAGCGAATTCCGCGTCGGGCGGAATTCGCGAGGGCGTTCCGCAACTGATTGTGATTGTGCTGTATCTCAGTCTACTGTTGCTGCTGGGCTGGTTTTCCAGCCGTATGTTTCGCGGTACTCGGACCGATTATCAAGCCGCCAGCCATTCCATTGGGCCGTTCCTGTTACTGATGAGCATTTTTGGGACAACCATGACCGCATTCGCACTGGTAGGCAGTACCGGGCAGGCGTACCGCGAGGGGATTGGGGTTTACGGAATGATGGCCAGCAGCAGCGGGATTGTTCACTCGTTGTGCTTCTTTT
>SLFV01000108.1 GCA_007124075.1 Roseimaritima sp. | reverse complement strand
TGGGCGGAGCAGGTTGATCTTCGACGCCGGCATCCACTGCCCTTGATTGTCGCTGGCGGTGGGACGTCCATCGGGCAGCATCCCCATCCCGTTGGGGGAGCGGAATCCAGTGGCAACCACGCTGCGTTGTCTGCCGTCTGGAGAGATCCGAATGATCGCACCCGGCAGTGCGAAATCGGCTCCGTGTCCCGATTTTGCATAGTAGAAATTGCCGGCTGCATCGGTCTGTAGGTCAAAGTTGAAGGCGTGAAAGTTGACCGAGACGTCGGAATCCGCCGAGAACGATTCATAAAAATCGGCTTCGTCATTGCCCGTGAAATCGTGCAACCGCGTGATTCGATCCTTACAGGTCACGTAGACTTGATCGTCAACAATTCTCAACCCCATCGGCTCGTACAGCCCGCCAGCAAAGCGTTTCCAAGTCAGCCGTTCTAATCCCGCATCGATTCCCGACACAATCCATACGTCTCCCCCGTAGGTTCCAACCGCCATCCGTCCATCAGAAAAGAAATCCAGGCAGGAGGTACGAAACCAGGTATTCCATGGTGTCTGTTCGGGGATGCCGATCGTGTCCAAGACGTACGCACCTTGTTCCAAACCCAGATACCCGGTCGCCTGCAGTGTCTGCGGCCAACGCGCCTCGCCACCGCTGCTAGCCAAGGTTTTTGGGTCAGCGAGTGGTGCGTTGGAAGCCTTTGTGCCAGAAAGCATTTTGCCGTCATCCAGAAGCAAGGCGGCACGTTCAGCCGTGTTTGCCACGACGCGATCAATCCTCAGGATGCGGCTTTTGTCATCTGCCGGAAAGTGCAGCCATACCCTTTGCGCCGCGTCCACTTGCCAGCGAACGCCCCCCACATCCCCCCGTACATGAAGGGCGACGAATTGCTGCCAACGTTCGTTAATTCGAAAGCCCGAGACGGCGAACGCGCTGGCAACCGCTTCCTTTCCTTCAGCGGTTGTTGTGATTTCCGAGGTCTGCCGTTGGTGGCTAGGCAGCGGAAGCAGCAGTGATTCAGTATTCGTATCGGCAGCAGTTTCAACATCAGAAACAATCAGGGAAATGCGGTTACCCGCTTCGATGCGCAGCCTGTGGCTAATTGCGATGTCACCCTCTGTGGGTTGGTCAGTGGGAGATTCCCAAACTTCCCGACCGTCGATCCGGTAATGCAAAACGACTTGATCGTCATGCAGGTAGTGTCCGTAGTACTGCAGCCATGCGTCGGGCAAGGGGCCGCGGGGCAACCGTTGCGATGGATCGCGCAGTAACCCCGGATCGTGTTGCCACTGCCACCCACGCAGCAACCTGACCGATGGGCCCCCTGGCCTGATTGTTCCTTCGCCACGGGGGCGAGTGTGTTGCGTGTCACTATGATCGACAAAATCACCAGCCCAAAGATCGGCTTGATCTAACGTATGAGTGTCATAACAGATCGTCTGGTTTCCCACGCGGATCGATAAGACGCTGGGATAATCGCGTCCAAGTTGCGAAGCCAAGGCGGGGCCAAAGTCGCGTGGCGTTACCTCGATAAGGTCTCCGTCGTCCGTACCCGACGGGAGCTTGGCGAGGTATTCCTCGGTGAGCCGGTGGTAGTCAGGGTTGCCCGATTTCATGAAGGCCTCGCGAACATAGTGAACCACTTGGTAGCGTTCCTTGGGAGTCAGTTGACGCATCGGTGCCATCAGCCCGTTTCCATGGGAAAGGGTCATGAACATGCTGAAAGGATCGGACCCGTATCGCAATTTTTGTGTGGCAAACGCTCGCGCCGTCGGCAAAGACGCTCGCTGACCATCGGCACCATGACATTCAATGCAGTGGCTTTGGTACAACGCCCGTCCCGCGTTGAAATCCGATTGTTTCAATCGCCGCAGAATCCCGGCATGATCCAGGTTCGCCGTATCATCAACCGGCTGTTTCAGGTGCTCGTCCGGTTCTAATCGTCCAGCGGTTTCGGGACCGCCTTGTGCCACTGCGGTAACGTAGGCCACCAGATCCAAGAAAGCTGCTTGATCGGGCAAAGTCCCCACCAGCCCCGCTGGCATGAGCGACTGCTTCGAGGGAACTGATTCCTCGATCGTATCGGCATCGATCACCAAGTCTTCCGTCAGGTTGGTCAAACTACGTAGTGTCCACTGCCGGTCATTTTGTGCAACTACCAAGCCGACGTGGACTTGCCCGTCGTCGGTCAAAACCTGCACGGTCTCATATCCTTCGGCGATCACCTTGGAAGGTTCCAGCAGCGATTCGACCACGTATGCCAAACTAGTGTCTGGCGGCATCTGGCTGAGGTTGGGTCCCAACGGCGAAACCTGGTCGCCCACGGCGTGGCAACGGGCACAGGCTGCGCTGGAGGTGTAAAACACGATCGCCCCGCGAGCCGCATCGCCACGACTCCGTACCTGCTGGACCAGATAATCCCGATCGGCAGCCAGTAGTAGTTGTTCCAGCGATTGCGGATGCCGGAGCGTCTGATTCGCCGACGAGGGTGCCGCTGCCCATGTCGCGGTCAGCAGGAACCACGTCGCCGCGATGAAGGCAAGACCGTATCTGCGAGATTTCCTGTTCTGGTTCGCTGGGGAACAAAGTGTTGAGCAATGAAGCTCGCATGAATCATGCATTTGGCTTACGATAGTTAGAGGATAGGATCGCAAGGAATGGGTCTAAATCGCTGGCGATCAAAAACGGATGGATTGGGTTCACTATTGAAGTCGCCTCCCCTGGAGGGACGTGCTTGCGATTCCCGTAACGCGGGGCCGGGAAGAACACTCCAAAGAACCGTCGTCGGTTGGGCACTGCCAAAGGAAGTTGCTAAAAGGAATGTTTATGAGACCTTCGCAATATAGCCGGTTCTTTGCAAGTGGGCCAAGCGTTCCCCTGCAAACGGTGAGACTTGCCAGGATCAGGTCCCATTTGCTGCCTGCCCGTTTGCTGCTTTTTGGCACTTTCGGACTTTTGGCCTGCCTGCTGACCGGCTGTGGTCCCCAAATCCGCGGGGACGTTTTTCC
>SLFV01000147.1 GCA_007124075.1 Roseimaritima sp. | reverse complement strand
CAAAAATGGGCGGTGTAAATCGGAATGACCATCGCCAAAAATAGCCCGGTCACCAGACCACCGACAGAAAAACCGTCTAGCAGCGCCAGCCACAATCCCACTAATACCAGAGTCAACAAGGGATGCGGTAGCAATCGCTGCAGCCAGGTTCGCTGCGAAACTTCTTCAGCAACCAATTATGCATCCTCCAACCGGGTAGGGGGTTCGGCGGGGAAGGCTTCTCCCAGCACTGCCGCCTGATAATGGTGCGGGGCGAAAAGCTGCTGCGAGGTCGCGTCCAAATACCGCAGAACCAAACCGGGAAAACCGGTTAGCAGCACAATCGTCGCTAGCAGACAACCAATCGCTACCATCGGCAACACGATGTTGGCCGACATCGGTTTGCCAGAATAGTTAACAGCGGCGGAAACCGGGTGTGTCGAATCCGGGGTCACAACGGTATCCGGGATCAACAGTTGATCGGTCTGGCCACTTTTCCAAAACACCAGACTGCCACTGAGTGCAAATCCCACTAACCCCAGTAGCGAACCGCCCAGCACCGCCCCCCACAGCCAACCCCAGTTTGCATTCTCTGTCACGGCGTTCAAAACCAGCAGTTTACCGACAAATCCAGATAACGGCGGCAACCCCAAAACCGCGATTGCGGTAATAAAGAACATGGCAGCAATCAGGCCGATATGCCGAAAACGCGGTGCCAATATCAGGGCATCACCGAAACCGGGACGCCGAATCACGACCGCATCCACCAGTAAAAACAAGGCGGCGATCGCGAAGGTTGAATGCAGCATGTAGTACAATGCCGCCGTTTGGCTGTCCAGGCTGAATGTCGCCACCGCCAGAAACATCATGCCCATTGATCCCAATGCCGCAAAACTTGCCTGTTGCCCCAAACTGCGCGCGGCCAACACGCCCGTCATCCCCAGCAGCAGCGTCGCAACCGCCATCGGCAATAACCATTGCTTGACAAAAAACGCATGCTCCCCGGCCGTCTCGCCATAGGCCAACAAAAAAATTCGGATGATCGCGTATGCCCCGACTTTGGTCATGATCGAAAACAATGCCGCGACGGGGCCCGAGGTATTCGCGTAGGTGCCGGGCAACCAAAACTGTAAGGGCATCAAAGCCGCCTTGATCGAAAAAACCACCAGCAACAGTGTTGCACCGATAGACAGAAGTGCTTGGTCACCAGCGGGGATGGAATCGAGGCGGCGGGCAAAATCAGCCATGTTCAATGTGCCGGTGACGCCGTAAATCAACCCTAGGGCGATCAGAAAGATCGTCGAACCGACCAAGTTGATAATGACGTACTGGATGCCCGCTCGCGTCCGGGCCGCCCCCCCGGCATGAACCATCAGACCGTACGAGGCAATTAATAGGATTTCAAAAAAAACAAAAAGGTTAAACAGATCCCCGGTCAGGAAGGCTCCATTGAGTCCCATGATTTGGAACAGGTACAAGGAGTGAAAGTGGGCACCGCGCTGGTCGCAACCGCTGATCGCATACAACAACACAAATAATCCCAGTACCGATGTCAGTAACAGCATCAGCGCGGACAAACGATCCAGAACCAACACGATGCCAAACGGCGACGACCAACCTCCCAATTCGTAGGTTCGAATGGTTCCGTCGGCGGCCATGCCCAATTGCCGCATGCCCAAGATCACCAGCAGTACCATTGCGCCCACGGAGAAGGTTCTCGCCAAAACCAGGTCATGCCGAACCGCCAAAGCCAACAGCGGAGCCACAATCGCGGGCAAGAGAATCGGCAGTATGATCCAGTGATTCATGTCCGCTCCCTTGCGATTTCTTGCTCCGGTCCCAGCAGGTCAACGTCATCGCTGCCGCTTTCGAAAAAGCCCCGCACCGCCAGTACCAGCGTCAGCGCGGTCATTCCAAACGAAATGACGATTGCCGTCAGGACCAAGGCCTGCGGGATGGGGTCAGCGTGCGCAGCGTCTGGGGTGGTCACAATGTCGGGTTGATTGACCGCCAATCTTCCCGTGCAAAACAAAAATAAATTGGTGGCGTAGGTTAGCATTGCCATCCCCAAAACCACCGGAAATGTTCGCCCGGAGAGTGACAAGAAAACACCTACCGCAGTCATCACCGCAATCGCCACCGCAACCAACCATTCCATACTTAAACCCTCCCCTGTTTACGTTTTCCACCAGCCTGATTACGCCGCGATTGTTTGGCTTGACCCAACCGTAAATGCTCCGCAGGATCGTAGTCCATCGGTTGATCATTCACCTCCTCCGGTCTGGAGATGTCACCCAGCTTGGACAATTGCGCCAGCGCCAACATCACGCCCCCCACAACGGTAAGGAAAACGCCCAGATCAAACGCGATCGCACTGGACAGTTCAAATTCCCCGATCAACGGCAAATGAAAGTGCTCGAATCCACTTTTCAAAAACGGCTGGCCCAGCACCATCGCCGAAACCCCCGTCGCCGCCGCGATCAATGCCCCGCCACCAATCAGGGCGTGATAATCAAACTGAATCTGTTTTTCTGCCCAGCCAAAACCGCTGGCCATGTATTGCATGACCAAGGCGATTGATACTACCAGAGCCGCAATAAATCCCCCCCCGGGGTCGTTGTGGCCACGAACGAATATGAAAACCGCAACCATCAAAGCCAGTGGTAACATGACGCGCGTGATCACCACCATCATCATCGGGTGACGCGTAGGCGAATACCGTTCCCCCGATTCCCAGTCCCGCAACCATGATCGCAGGGGACCGCTGATGATCCCTTCCAGCAACGCGAAAATAATCAATGCGGAAATCCCCAGCACCATGATCTCGCCAAATGTGTCGAAACCGCGGAAATCGACCAGGATCACGTTCACAACGTTGTGCCCGCCGCTCCCTTCCACCGCATTGGACCAGTAGTATTCCGACAACGAACGGTCAAAGTCACGAGTCATCACTGCCCAGCTTAACCCCCCGACGCTGACCCCGACGAGGGTGGCAAAGGCTGCATTCCTCGACTGCCTCGCAGGACGCATCGTTTCGGCTGCGCGTTTGGGCAGAAAGTACAACGCCAGTAACATCAGGATCAGTGTCACCACCTCCACCGAAATTTGTGTCAAAGCTAAGTCGGGGGCGGAGAAGTAGATGAATACCAGCGTCGATACCAATCCTAGTACATTGACCACCACGAGCATTAACAAACGATCTTGCCGACGGAAGGCAATGTACAAGCTGGGCAACAGTAGTAGGGCCATCCCCACAATCGCCACTGGATAAATCGGCAGGACGGGACGTGTGCCGGGTTCGATCAAATCCCCCTGCTGCCAGAAAGTAATTCCGCCAGCGACGACAGTCGCTCCGATCATCAGGAACAAATAACGCTGCAATGACCCATTGTGCAGCCCCAGCGTGCAGGTGTCGGCAACCTTGGTCGTCGCCGTGACGAGGTGTTCGAACAGCCGCTTGCCCTCCGGAACCGGCACGGCATCCCAGCCCCGACGACTGGATTGATAAGCCAACAAAACAAACGTTCCTGCGATCGCGGCGATGATCGACATCCACACCGCCGGGGTCCAACCATGCCACAGCGAAAGATGAAAATCCACCGTCAGAGGTTGCCCCACCACCGCCATCGCCGTAGATCGCACGATCTGTCCGGCGAATACTTCCGGGAATAATCCGATTAACAAAGCCAAAGAAACCAGTAGCGTAGGCGAAAGCAGCAGGCCTAGTCCCGGATCGTGGGGCGGCCGCGGATAATCCTTGCGAGGTTTGCCAAAGTACACATGCGTGATGTAACGCAAGGAATAAGCAAACGAAAACAGTGCGGCAACCGTCACGACCACGGGCAACAACCACGTCAGACCGCCCCACGACGTATGCGCGACCTCCTCTAGCATCATCTCCTTGGACAAAAACCCGTTGAGCGGCGGTATTCCGGCCATCGACAACGCCGCCAAAACCCCCATGATCGCGGTGCCGGGCATTAAATGTCGCAGTCCACCCAAACGCGAAATATCGCGGGTGCCGACCTCGTGGTCCACGATCCCCGCATTCATAAACAACGCGGCCTTGAAAGTCGCGTGATTCAGGATATGAAACACACACGCGATGACCGCTAATTCGCTGTTCATCCCCAGCAACATCGTCATCAATCCCAAGTGACTGACGGTCGAATAGGCCAACACGGCTTTGAGGTCGTCTTTGAACAGGGCCAACACCGCCGCCAGGGTCATCGTGATTAATCCGATCGTGGTCACACAGTAAAACCACAAGTCGGTCTGCGAAAGCACGGGCCATAATCGCGCCAGCAAAAAAATGCCCGCTTTGACCATCGTCGCCGAATGCAGATAAGCCGACACCGGGGTAGGGGCGGCCATCGCGTGCGGCAACCAGAAATGGAACGGGAATTGCGCGCTTTTGCTGAAACAGCCGATCAGGATCAATGCCAAAATAAGCGGATAGAACGAGGACTGACGAACCACGTCCCCACTGGCCAGGATCTCGCTCAGTTCGTAACTGCCAACGATTTGACCCAACAACAACAGGCCACCCATCAGCGATAATCCGCCCATTCCGGTGACGGCTAGCGCCATCCGTGCCCCCTGGCGACCACTGGGCGTATGCCCCCAAAAACCAATCAGCAGAAACGACGATAGACTGGTGAGTTCCCAAAAAACTAGCAATAACAGTAGGTTGTCGGACAACACGATCCCCACCATCGCCCCCTGAAACAGCAGCAGGTAGGTGTAAAAGTTGCCCATCGAGTCTCCGCTTGCGAGGTAGAAACGCGAGTAAATCACCACTAGCAGGCCGATGCCCAGGATCATACCCCCGAATAACAAACCCAGTCCGTCGACGCGAAACTGCACGTGCAAATCCAACGCGTCGATCCAGGGCCAACGGGCCGAGACGCTTTCACCTCGTAAAATGCTGGGAATGTTGGTCAACAGCAATGCTAAGGCCAAAGCGTTGATCGATCCGGTTGCAATCGCGCACGCATTGCGTCCGGAGCGGATCATCAGCGCAGGCAAGACGGATCCGAGAAAAGGCAGCAAGACGATTAGAGCAAGACTCATCAGCGATCCATCAGCGACAGGTGGCCGACCGCGAATTCATTCGGGGCATTTCGATTCGTTTAGAGAAATAAGATAAACGAAACGTAGATTCACTCCCATACCGGTTTTTTCCGGTTTATCCCACCCTTCGCGAAGTGTCTATATTGCCAAGGGCAACTACTGGTTTGTCACTATTCAATTTTAGGGTAGATCGATTGGAGTTTGGCTCCAGCGTCGTCGATCTTCATTTGCCAGTTGACGCCGCGCTGACATGAGTTTATCCGGTTGTACTCGACAAACCGTTTGCGAATCTTTTCGACTTTGATCTGGTGCCCCGATCACGACCGAGGAAGAAAGTCCAGGGGCGATGCCCCTGGAACGCTAGTTGGTTGAACGCTAGTTGGTTGAACGCTAGTTGGTTTCGTGCAAGGGGGTCGGGTCGGCTACTGGCAACCACCTGCGTTGCTGCCAGCTTTGCATACCAAGTTCGGCCAGTTGTACTCCTTTGGCACCTTCGCGTAGCGTCCAAGGAAATGGCGATCCGACCGCGACGTGCCGCAAGAATTCTTCCCACTGGATTTTGAAAGCATTATCGTACGTCGTACAGTCGGGGACCTCCTGCCAAGTGCTGAAAAAATCGAGCGGTTGTTCAAGGTCAGGATTCCAAAGCGGACGTGGCGTGCTGCCCAAGCTTTGAATCCAGCAGTTTCTCAGGCCCACGATCGCGCTGCCGTGTGTGCCGTCAACCTGCATCGTTAGCAAGTCATCGCGACGTACCCTTACCGTCCACGAACTATTGAACTGACAAATGACACCCTGGTCACATTCGAACGTCGCATAGCAGGCATCATCGCTGCTACATTCGTACTCGCGTCCTTGTTCGTCGATACGTTGTGGCACGTGTGTCGCGCCCAGACAGTTCACGCTGCGCACGGAACCAAACAGGTCGTCGATCAGGTAACGCCAGTGGCAAAGCATATCGACGATGATCCCGCCGCCATCTTCGTGGCGATAGTTCCACGACGGTCGCTGAGCCGGTTGATCTGCGTCATGCCCCGTGAAAACCCAGTACCCGAACTCACCACGTACACTCAGAATACGCCCAAAAAAACCTTGGTCACGCAACATGCGAAACTTGCGAATGCCGGGCAACCACAGCTTATCCTGGACAACGCCATTCTTCAGTCCGGATCGTTCGCAAAGTTCCGCCAAACGAAATGCAGTCCCGCTGTCGACTGCCGTCGGTTTTTCGCAGTAGATAGCCTTGCCGGCCGCGACCGCGCGCTGCACAAACGCAGCACGATGTGGGGTACTGCTCGCGTCGAAGAAAATTTCGTCGTCCCGGTTTGCCAACGCCTCGTCCAGATTCGTCGTGTAGCGAGCAATCCCGGCCCGATCGGCAAGCGACTTTAACTTGTCGTGACTGCGACCCGTCAAAATTGGATCCGGCATCAAGACCAAGCCTTCACCGACGCGCACGCCCCCCTGATCGCGAATCGCCTTGATCGAACGCAACAAATGTTGGTTCGTTCCCATCCGACCGGTGACGCCATTCATAATGATACCAATACGACGTGTTTCCATTAGTTTTGGACCTCTTGGTGACATTCAATCGGAAGGATAAAGCGAGCGGTAGCTCTCTCGGATAGCTGTTAAAAAGGTCGCTGGGTCTTGGGACCACCAACGATTGGAAAAAATCTCGACTTCGCGGAAACCCGTAAAGCCGGCGGCCTCCATCCAGACGTTGATCTGCGACAAGTCAATGCAGCCTTCGCCCATCAATCCGCGATCGTTTAATAAATCGGTGGTCGGCGTCAGCCAATCACAGAGATGAAACGCGAACAGACGATGCAGTTTTCCGGCTAATTCAATCTCGGCTTGAAGATTCGGATCCCACCAGACGTGATACACATCCACGGCGATCCCTAAGCTGGCGGGCGAGCCCAAAGCGTCGCAAATCTGGTGCGCCTGACGCATGGTGTTGATCGCACTTCGGTGATCCGCGTACATCGGATGCAAGGGCTCGATCGCCAGCTTGACGCCCGCTTGCTGTGCCTGCGGAAGGATCGCCGCGATTCCATCGGTGATCTGGCACCGCGAATCGTCTAACCTCTGCCCCGGCACCGCCCCACAAACCAACACCAGCATCGGAGCACCGATCGTGTACGCGAGTTCGATTTGACGCAGGTTATTGTTGATTGCTTCCTGCCGATCACCAGCCGTCACGGCAGGAAAGAAACCACCACGACAAAGACTAACCACTTGCAAGCCCGCGTCTTGTATCTGACCGGCGATGCGACTCGGTTGGCAGCCGGCAAGTGACGATTCCCACAGCGTGATTCCCGATACTTGATAACGAGGGTAAACACGCAAACAGGCCTCCAGTGACAATGCCTTCGTCGTGATGGTATGGATGCAAAGTCGGCTCATCGCTGTAAAAACCGTCGGCGGATAAAGGGATAATCGGGCGATAAAGGTCCCGGACCACGATACTGTACCCGCTAAGCTGCAATCGGTAAAACATATCTTTTCAGCCAACTCGGACGGAAAAACCGATGGAACTTTATCAATTGGAATACTTTCTCGAAGCGGCGAGACAACGCAGTTTCACCCGTGCTGCCGAGCATTTGTACCTTGCCCAGGCCGCGCTAAGCGAGCAGATGCGCAAGCTGGAGGGGGAGTTGGGGACACGGTTGTTTGATCGCGGGCGGCGGGAAACGACACTGACCGCTGCCGGCGAGACGCTTCGTCAGCATGCCGAGATTTTGCTCACGCAAGCCGCTGCGGCGCGGCAAGCCGTCCGCGACGTCACTGAACGCAAGGCAGGCCGCTTGGTGCTCGCCGCGATTCCCTCGGTCAGCGGCTGTTTGCTGCCAGAGGTAATGACTGGATTTCGCAAACAACTCTTGGCGGTGCAATTCAAATTGCTCGAAGGAACCTCGGAGCAAGTGCAGCGGTGGGTGGACGATGGGCGTGCGGAAGTAGGGATTGTCCAACACCCTCTGTCGCAAGGCGTATTCACGGAAACGTTGTTGCTGGAAGAACCGTTTGTTGCTTTGGTGTCACAGACACATCCGCTGGCCAAGCGTCGCCGCGTGCAACTCAAAAGCCTCCGTGATGAAACGTTGGTATTTTACCGAGGTCGCGCCCGGGATGCCGCGCTGAACGCTTGCCGCTCGGCCGGCTTTGAACCACACGTTGCCTCGGAGAATAGCGAACTGGGGACGGTCGCAGCGTTAGTCGCTGCGAAAATTGGAATCGCCATCTTACCGGCACTCACCGTCGCCAAACGACCACCACGCTGCGCGGTCGTCAAGCTAGACGAAGAATCTCTCCGCCGTCAAATCGTGTCGATCCAACGCCCCGGCGTCTCGCTTTCCCCCGCCGCCATTCATTTTTTGCAGTTGCTCCAGGTATTCCTCTCTAGGGAAGAAAAAGTCAGCCGCTGAGGTCTGGTCGCAACCGAAGCGGTCTGAAGGCTGCTTGGTTCCAGTAAACCGTTCATGCTGCGGAGAACTCGCGATACCGCACCAGGGAAATCAGGCAGCGTTGCCCCGAAGTTTTATTCGCCTTCCTTTCAAAAGCGGGAAAGCCGCGTTAGGTCCGAAGGTTTAGGTACTTTTTCTTGCAGGGAGGCCCGGTGGCGGTTGGACGTTGAATTGCTGAGCGGGTACCTGCCCGGTCGGTCTGATGTCTTGGTGAGGTTCTGCCCCCGGGTCGCTGTCGCCCGCTGACGATACGCCCGGATGGACGACGGCGAATCGCTTCAGCCGACTTAAAATGCTTTGATTGCGAGACCGCAGACGGGCAGCGTTGGTCAAGAGCGCGGCCGTGGAGCGCCCCGGTTCGGATTCCAGCATGTCCAGTTCCACAAGCATGATGGTGGCAATGTCATCGGGCGGACACAGGAATAACGCCATCAGGGAGTGTTGTCGCGCAGCCTTCCACGCCGCGATGTCCTGGTTGGGAAGCAAGAACGAATCGGGAGGCTGATAGAGCTGGCGGTTGCCGCTGTAAAAGGCACGACGGACCGTCTCTACGCGGGCTAGCGAGCGGATTCTTGGGGTGGAGATGCTGTGATGCTGCTGCAAGAAGCGAGCCGCAAGTTGGTTTTGCTCCAAAAGGATCAAACGCGCCAGTTCGCGATGCAGGTCGCCATGTTGAGGATATCGCGATAACCACATGCGCAACGTGCGCTGCCGCGGCACGAAATCGGCTTGCAGCTCGTTCCCGCTCCGGACTTCTGCCTTGAAACGCAACTGGGCGGCTTCCGCGACCGCAGCAGCTCGAGTGGGGCCCCAAGCGTAATAAAGACTGCCAACCAAACCCAGTGCAAGGGTGATGTGGCATAGCAAAATCGGATAGGGTGTTGCCGAGGCTGCTGTTGCATTGCCAGCGGGGTTGCTGGCGGATTTAGTAGCAACACGCCAGGCTTTCGCATGGCGAGCCGCAGCGACGCAGGCACCACACAAACCCGCAAAGGCCAGATAGAGTGGCGGTTGCAAAATGCCGAAGTCAAAACACTGGGTTACCATCAATGCGGGCAACACAAAGTACATTGCAGCGATGACGGCCCGTCCGCTTGCCTGGTGAATCGCGGGAAGACCATCGCCATCCGTGGTTGATGCGACCGGTGCGGCTAAGTTGACCGCCAATGGCTGTAAATCAATCCAGCAGCCGATAAAGCCGAACAGCAGCAGCGGGAGAAACAAGACGCCCCCTTCAACCAGCCACTCCACCGGCATCCCGTCCGCATTCATAAACCAACGTCCGTCACTGAACTGCTGGTAGGGCAAGTAGGCGAAACGGTAGGTCCCGAGTCCAGAACCGAAAGGAAGGTAGGTTTTCGCTGCTTGCAATCCGTCACGCCAATGCGACAGCCGGGGATCTTCAAACGCTTCACCTTCGTACAGCGTACTGATTCTATCGGCGGTCCTTGCTTGCATTCCCAGGCTGTCCAGAAGGAACCATGCCGCAATCGAGGCCAAGGCTACTCCGAAAACCGTAAACGCTTTGGTTCGCAGGGTCATTGTTTGGGAAGTCGATAACTGTCGGACCAGCAGCACTGCCGTGCCGCAAGCAAGTCCCAAAAACCCGCCACGAGAATTGCTACCCAAGATTCCCGCCGTAATCAATATGATGACGATTCCGCAGCCGACAAGCTGCCAGGGAGGAGACCTGCGCAGCAGGCAGAACGCGAACAGTCCAACCGCACAACCCAGGGTTAGATTCAGGAACCCCGCCGCACTATTATTATTGACGAAGGGTCCGAAGGGATCGTCGGCACCGACCGGGGAGATAAGCAACCGTTGTCGCAGCTCGACCTCCTGGTGCTGCGACAACTGCAGCGCGTCGGCAAGCCCCAAGAGGGCGAACAACGCCCCCGCCGCGGCGATGCAGCCCAGGAACACAAGGGACCACTGCGATTGACGCATCGCCAGCGTTGCCAACCAGCAAGCCAGCCCGAATGCGGCGGGCGTTGCAAGCGCCATGCGGGTGTACATGGGGGCAATGCTTAGCGAACGTGGTTCTGCCGATGGCATGCCGAAAAGCGGGGCAACCGTTTTGCCTTCCTGAAGGATATCGGGCGGAAGAAAATCGTGGGCGACCGCAACGGTCCCTGATCCGATCCGGCTGCGGAGTGCGTCGGGTAGAGGAAGCAGTTGAAACCATGTCGCCGCACACAGTAGCCCGGCGACGGTCACCCAGCGCGACGGAATGGAGTGGACCCCACCGATCAACGCTGCCAGTAGCACCCCCAGGGGAATCGTCAGCAAGATAACGGCGCTGGTGACGACCGGAGTTCGGCGGTAACCCCCGCCATCATCCGCCGCGCTCCAGATACAGAGTGCTGCTAGGATCAACGTGATCAAACCTGCGACAACGCTTGCCAGCAGCTCGCGACGAACGGTAGACGCACCCATGTGGACATGGTTCCTGGTTATCAATGCAAATGGAGACTCGCACGGCTCGAAGGATGCCTTGCGGGCTGCCCGGCGGTTCAAAGGACCACGGCTGGCCAGTCCAAACAGGTCGCTGTACTTCCTGGTTCGAAGTGAGATCGTCGCGTCATGGCGATGGCGATGGCGATGGCCGTGTCGTCGACCACAGCGGTGGAGGTGACTGTGCCGACCTTCTTTTCGCCGCTTAGCAAGGGAGTCCCCGTGGGAATCGCAGCCGTCGTGGCGATCTGCCAGCGGCATAGCTTTTTTTGGACCTGTCCAAGCGCATCCAATCTGGCGACGGTTTCCTGCCCCAAGTAGCAACCTTTGGTGAACGAAATCGTTTCCGCGTTGCGGTCCGCTTCCTGT
>SLFV01000488.1 GCA_007124075.1 Roseimaritima sp. | reverse complement strand
TTCCTCGAAGGGGTCGCCGGTGGGCATCACGAATTATCACATCACGAAAACAACGACAGTAAAATTGCCCAGTATCAGGAAATCAATCGCTGGCACGTCCAGCAGTTTGCCCGCATGGTTCAAAAATTGGGCGCGATTCGCGAAGGCGAAGGCACCCTGCTGGATCATTGCATGATTATGTTCGGGTCCAGCATCTCCGATGGCAACCGCCACGACCCGGATAACCTACCAATCCTGCTAGCGGGGCGCGGCGGCGGAACCATCGACCCGGGGCGGCACCTGATGCACGCGGGGCATGTGCCGCTGTGCGATCTCTATCTGGCCATGTTGCGCAGGCATGGGATTGATCTGCAGGAATTCGGTGACAGCGCTGGTGAATTACGTTTGCAGGGATAGAGGTCGATGGGCACACGACGGTTGCAAGCATTCTGGCCGGTTCTGCTGCTGGTACTGGTTCGTCCCGACGGCAACCTCAACAGCCAGGACTTGGCTGTGACTCGCTACAGTCCCGAAGTCGTCGCCCGGGCGGAGGCCGTCTTGCAGGAGGCGGGATTGCGGCACAGCGGCAAGACGCTGGTCGTCGTTGATGCCGCGTTGGTTCATCGCGGTTTAACTCAGTTAACCAACACCAAACGCGCACTCCGGACAGCGCAGCAGGAACACGCCGCCGCAGTTGCGGAAATGGAGGGTTTGCGGTGGCAGCACGACAAGTTGCTTAAACAACAGTACGACCTGAATCTTCAACTGGCGCGGGTTACTGACACGCTTAGCAACAATCGGATCGTCGGCGCATTAAACGCAATCACCGCTCAAATCAAGGAATTAGAAGCCCAACGGCAGCAGCAGACGGCGGTCCTGAGCAATCGACGCAAAGCATTCAAGACCAGCGAAGCTGATTATGCGGAATTGGTGCTGGCCACTCGCAGCAGTTATGACAAACTTCGCAGTCAACTGGACGACCGACTGCAAGACGCACAAGTCCAAATTGCGGTACGCGTCTTGCACGTCAATGCGGGTACCCCCGCGGAGGTCACGGCGGCAACCTTGCTGGATCCGCTGGAGCGACGCATCGGCAAGCTGGAAGCCGAAATCACAATTGACAAGCTACCCTTGCAGGCGGTCGGGGGAGCTTTATTTGTCGAGGTCTGGATCGGGAATAAAAGCGTGCCCATGGTCGTCGATAGCGGAGCATCGATCGTCACGTTGCCGCAACAGCAAGCGACGGACCTTGGCGTCGTGGTACCCCCGGAAGCCCGCGAGGTTCGTCTGCTGACCGCCGATGGACGCGAGATCGGCGCTCGCGCGGTCACGATTCCAAAGATGCGAGTCGGCAACTTCCAAGCCACCAACGTCGCCGCTGTCGTGATGCAGGCCAATGCAGCAGGCGCCCAGCCATTGCTAGGGATGAGCTTCTTGGAACAGTTCAAGTTCGAACTCGATGCCCAACAGCGGACCCTCAAGCTGCTGAAAGTCTCGCTTGATTAAGGCGAGCGGCAGATGAAAATTCACCTCCGTTTTTAGTAGGATGGGGCTTCCAAGCCCGTCCCGGGATTAACGGACGGCCTCGGAAGGCCGTCCTACAACGGCATTTTTTTCCGCCGCTCGCCTAATGGGCCAATTCCCCCTGTTGACCACCACCGTTGAAACACCTGACCATGCACACCCCCCCCACCTTGACAAGCCTTCGATTCCGACCAGCCGCTTCTATCTTTTCTAACACGGATCCAACCCCTGGTCTGGTGCCTGGAAACCACTGCTGGCGTTGGCTACCGTTTCTGGCCACACTCCTGGCGTTGCCGCTGGCGATGGCAACATCTGCCGCGGGGCAGGAGGCAAGTCCGATCGGCGAATTGCCGACGGAGGAGAATTTTCACCTCTTCGTGTTGGCTGGCCAGTCCAACATGGCCGGACGCGGTGAGGTGGAAGATATCGATCGGCAGGTTGACCCGCGCGTGCTGGCGCTCAATGCGGAGGGAGACTGGGTACCTGCGGTTGATCCACTTCACTGGGACAAATCTAGCGCAGGCGTCGGTTTAGCAAAAACGTTCGCGATTCAGTATGCCGATCATCATCCCGGCGTGACGGTGGGTCTGATTCCATGCGCCCACGGGGGATCGTCGATCGATGCTTGGGAACCGGGGGCTCATTTCCCGCAGACCAATAGCCATCCATACGATGACACGTTAGCTCGCGTGCAATCGGTAGCGGAGCAAGGAACATTGACAGCGATTTTGTGGCATCAAGGCGAATCGGATTGTCACCCGGAACGGGTGGCTGGTTACGAAGCAAAACTGGCGCGATTGTTTGACCGCTTACGTGCTGAATTTTCGGCACCCGAGTTACCTGTGGTCATCGGCCAACTGGCCAGCTTTGGCGAACGTCCCTGGGATGCAGCAAAACAAAAAATCGACGCCGCCCATCAGCGTTTGGCAGAAAAACTGCATCGCACTGATTTCGTTAGTAGTGTGGGGTTGGCGCACCGGGGCGACAAAATTCATTTTGATTCCGCAAGTTATCGTGAACTGGGGCGACGTTATTTTGCTGCCTATCAGCGGATTGCGCACCAAGCCCAGCAAGGACCCGCGTTGCGAAGCGTGCAACGCATCTGGGATCAGTCACCGCACAGCGCATTTACGGATCTGATTCGCTTTGAGGACCGCTGGTACTGCGCATTCCGCGAGGGCCAGGGGCATGTTTCCCGTGATGGCGCGATTAGAATTCTCCGTTCCGATGACGCGTTGCAATGGGATTCGGCCGCGCGGATTACCTCGGATTCGGAAGACTTGCGCGATGCCAAATTGTCGATTTCGCCCGCGGGAGAACTGCTGCTATTGGCTGCCGGAGCGGCTCCGCCCGAGGCGGATTACCGTCACCAAACCTATGCGTGGACCTCCCGAGATGGCCAACAATGGTCAGATGCCGTGCCGGTGGGCGAGCCCGACTTTTGGCTATGGCGGACGGTTTGGCATCCGGCTCAAGGCGGGTTCGCGGTCGGATATTCTACGGGTCGCGATATGCCACGCACGACACGGTTGTATCGCAGCCAGGACGGCAAAACTTTCGAAACGTTGGTCGCGGATTTCTTCTCGCAGGGCTACGCCAACGAATCCGACGCGGTGTTCCTGCCCGACGACACCTGTTACCTGTTGCTGCGTCGCGACCCGCAGGCAAACCAGGCCGCCACTGCGATGCTGGGTCGAGCGGTTCCGCCGTATACGGATTGGGACTGGCAGGACACCGGCGTGCGAGTCGGTGGGCCCGCGCTGATCATGGCCGATGCGGGACGTATGATTGCTGCCGTTCGGCTGTACGATGGTCACCCCCGAACGTCACTGTGTTGGGTTGACCCGGGACAGGGAAAACTAAAGGAATTCCTGCGCCTTCCCTCCGGGGGGGACACTAGCTACGCCGGTCTGGTACTGGACGACGGCCGACTGTGGGTCAGCTACTACTCCAGCCATGAAGCTCCCGGAAATCGTTTCCGCTCGGCAATTTATCTTGCACAAGTCAAATTGAACTGAAATATCGCCGGGAAACAAGCCGTTTCCCCACCCCCGCAAATGACTTGGCGTTGGGGGAGAGACAAAGCCAGAAATGCCCAACCTAGAAACACCAACAAAGCCCGACGCGCCAGCAGGTGATGGGTTCGCATCCCCCTGCAAGTACGGCGGGCTTGGAAATGACTAGGCTGTTTGCAACGCGGGATCAGTGCCCGAACAACCGGCTGAACAAACCACACCGTGGGGCGGGAGCGCAGCAGGGATCTGGCGGGCAACAGTACTCCACGACCGGCTCGCAACAGCTTACGACGGGTTGGCAGCAGGCGGCATCCGCCTCGATGCTGGCCATGGGCACGGGGCCGCAACAGTCGCCCACGACAACCCCATCTTCGTGCCCCGATTCCATTGGTACTGGGACCGGTGCACCATCTTCAGCGGCGGCTCCGTCTTCGGCTGGTGCCTCTTCGGGTTCCACTGCATCGTCGGCAGTCGGCTCGGGCGGCACGTCATCAGAAGGCGATTTCACTTCCTCCTTCGCAGTCTCAGCGACTGCAGAGGCTTCCTCCTGCACCGCGGCGGCGGCTTCCTCCTGCGCCGCAGCTTGGAAACCGGTCCATGCGAAAAACACTGCCAAAACTGCGAGACTCTTCAAACTTTTGGTCATTGGTCATGACTCCCAAACGCGTATCACTTTCGTTCCGCCATGCGTCACCTGACGGTCATGGCCCTAGTCAACGCCCGATCCGTAACCAGCGGGTTCGCTTTCCCGCTCTTGGGATCTCGCCCAACCCATCCCGCTATGCGCGACGGGAAAGACCCATCCTTAGATCGCTCGTTGCTTTCGATCCCAGGCTAATTAACGGGCGTGAAATGTTGCCTTGGGATTCCGGGATTAACAAGCTTTTTTTTTCAGTCGCCGGAATAATCCGCAACGCCCCACCGACGCGAAGCCGGGATGGTCCGCTAAAAAGCCGCAGTTCAGCGGTGCTCGCGATGCATTGATTTTGGTACATTCGCGGTAACGAACAGCACCGTTTGCATGAAGGAACGGTTTGGAAATGACTCCGCCTTTATTTTTTTCCCCCGCTGTGATGCGAAACTTGCGCCGAGAAATATTGTGTCTGATTCTTCCCAATGCTTGATATCCGCCCAGCATGTGTCCCGTAGCTACGACGATGGTCAGGTCCAGGCCCTACGTGATGTATCGGTTGAAATCGTCCGGGGGGAGTACGTCGCGGTCACCGGACCCAGCGGCAGTGGCAAATCAACGCTGCTGAATGTCATTGGCGGACTTGATCGACCCGATCAAGGTCAGGTCTATTTCGCAGGACAGCTTATGGAGCAACCACAACAATTGGATCAATTACGTCGCAGTGAGATCGGCTACGTCTTCCAGTCTTTTTATTTGTTGCCTACGCTAACCGCGTGGGAGAACGTCCAGTTGCCGATGCTGGAAAGCTCGCTGGCCGCGCGGGATCGTCAGCAGAAGGCTAAGCAGCTACTGATGTCTGTTGGCATGGGGCACCGTCTGAACCATTTACCCACAAAACTGTCTGTTGGAGAACGGCAGCGTGTTGCAATCGCGAGGTCAATGGCAAACGATCCTCAAGTGATCCTGGCTGACGAGCCAACGGGTAATCTGGACAGTAAAACGGGACAGGAGATCTTGGACTTATTTGATTCCCTCCATGCTGCGGGGAAGACATTAGTAGTGATCACACACTCGCACGAAGTTGCGGCGCGGGCGCAGCGTATGATCGAAGTCCGTGATGGTCAAATCGTTTCCGATCCGACACCACTGCAAGCCTGAACATTTCGGCTGGCGACGTGTCTTGATGCGTATCGGACCGATGGACATCGTCAACCTTCATTTTTTTTGTATCACCTGGCAGCGTCGCCCCCTGCTGGGACTCACTTTTCTTGCATCGCCTACCGACCATGCTTTCTCAACCAACCACCGTTGTCACCCGTCGTTTGCTTCATTTGACGCAGGCGGTCGCTGCCGCTCCGGAGCAGCCGATCAGTCGGTTAATGAGCGACGCGTTGAAGAACCCAGGCTTAATTTCACTTGCTGCTGGATTCGTTGACGAGCAATCCTTGCCTTGCCAAATGATCGAAGAAACCATCGCGAGACTGCTGCGAAATCCGATGCGAGGACGGCAGTCGCTACAGTACGGCCTGACCGAAGGTGATGCCAACCTGCGGTTGTTGATTGCCCAACGTTACTTTGCCGGTTGCCACGACCAACACGCCGCAAACATGGTGCTGACCGCTGGCAGCAATCAGCTATTGCACTTGATTACGCAGTGTCTGCTGGAACCGGGCGATCTGGTGCTGTGCGCGGCACCGACCTATTTCGTTTATCTTGCGATGCTCCGCGACCTCGGGGTCGATG
Source organism: Roseimaritima sp. (assembly GCA_007124075.1). GTDB lineage: Bacteria > Planctomycetota > Planctomycetia > Pirellulales > Pirellulaceae > Roseimaritima. The sequence goes on along the minus strand of SLFV01000488.1, from coordinate 5,454 downwards.
CGGTCAGTATTGCAACCGATGACGCGGGGATGATTCCCGAGGCGCTGGACCAGACACTGTCGGACCTGACCGCTCAGGGGCAACGAGAACGGATCAAATTGCTGTACTTGGTGCCGTATTTTGATAATCCCGCTGCAACAACGATGACGATCCATCGACGTCAGGAGATCCTGCAAGTTCTGGAGCGGCATCAAACCGGCGGACCACCGATTGCGCTGCTGGCGGACAATGCCTACCGTGACTTGCGATACGATGGGGTGGATGAACCATGTTTCATCGATTGCGGTGCTGATCCTGCCTTGACGATCGAAACAGGGACATTTTCCAAGAATCTTGCTCCGGGAATCCGTGTCGGTTGGGGAGTGTTGCCCGAACCGTTGCGAACTGGCCTGCTTCGCCGCAAATCGGTGATCGATTTTGGCTCGCCAAGCTTCAGTCAAGCAATTGTGCGCCAACTGATGCTCGATGGCTTGCTGGACGATCACTTAAAAGGTTCGTTACTGCCTACGTATCAGGACAAACGTGACGCAATGGTTGCCGCCTGCCAACGCCAGTTGTCGGCAATCGAAGGGGTTCATTTCCAAATCCCCCAAGGCGGCCTGTACGTGTGGCTGCGGTTGCCTCCCGAAATCGCAGCATCCCCAGGCGCACCATTATGGAACGCTTGTTTACACCGGGGCGTCTTGTACGTGCCCGGCGAACTCTGCTTTGCCAGTGAGGGAGCCAAAATCCAACGAAATACGATTCGCTTGAGCTTCGGAGTGCAAAGTGAAGCAGGGATTAGCAAAGGCATTGAACTTTTGGCTCAGGCCATCACGGAAGTCAGAGCCTCCGGGACGACATCTTGCTGTTAGGCGAGCGGCAGATTCAAATTTACGTCGCGCCCAGCCCTGCCCTGCAGGACTGGGAGAGGCTGCAGAGAGGGCTGGTAAGTTCCCTTCTGCCGCTCGCCATACGCGACACGCGACCGTTTTGTCCCTTGGCGTTACGACCAGTCGATGTCGACTCGAGACAGTAAACGACTGACAAGTTTGCGATGCCCCCCCAGCGTGTCCTCCATTCGTTTCTGAATGCTTGACAACGGAATCTCTTGGGCTTCGTGCAGTAGCATCGTTGCGGAATTCGGGACAACCAGAACAGTCATTGGATGACCATAGATCTGCTGGACAATCGGGGCAAGTCGTTCGCGTTCTTCCTCACAACCTGCGATCAGAATCAGACGTTGTCTGCCACCGTAATCCAGCAGCGCGGGGCGAGCGGCAGCCATGAATGCGGAAACTTGACGTCGCAAAAAATTATCGGCTTCGGCATCCGCCGCCCCGACTACGTGAGGCTGCGCTTTGTCTGCGAGTTTTTGAACATGGTCTTTCAACAAGTCCAGACACGCATCCTGATCCTGTGCTGCCGCAGGATTCATCATCGGTTGAATCACGATTGGACCGATCAGTTCATTATGAAGCTGCTCGCGAGCCTGGCTGAGCCATTGCGTGACCTCTTCTGGGAAAAGTTTCGACACGTTCTGCTGGATTCGTAGATTCTCCTGATCCAATCCGACGGCCAGTTGATCGCTTTTCACTGCGATAGCAGCAGCTAAGTCCGTGACCAAGGCTCTCAGATGCACTAGACTGTCGCGTATCCCCTGTTCCAGCTCCAGTTGAAAACTCTGCTCCATTCGCTGAATCAAAATGGTATGCAGCCCTTTCAGCGCGCTGTCCTCCTGAGACAGTAACGACTCACATCCGGCAGGCACGTTCATCACCTGGGCGAGGCCTTGATCCAGCAATAGTCGTAACTGCTCCACGACCGCCTGCATTTCGGACAGAGTCAAGCGACGATCTTGTAACCGCACCGCCAAGTCACTACGAAAGCCTGCAAATCGAAATTCGGCTTCCGCGTTGACCACACTGCACTCCCGCAATTTTTGCAGATATGGACCAAGCGTCTCCAACAAGAGATTATCCGAGGCGCTCCCTCCCAGTCGTACCTTTTTGACCCGCCAGCCAATCTCGGGTAGTGTTTCCCTAAGGTATTCGGATGTTTTTTGCCAACCTGCCTGATAGATTGCTTCAGGCGTTATGCCGCAATGTGCAAAGTATCGATCAATTGCATCCTTCGATATGCGTTTGGTGGCGTTGACATCTCCTAACCAGTTGCTCAACAAATCACTTGAAATGATAGATGCGATGGTGATTTCCGAGTTGGTTTCCTGGCGTTGGAATCGTGATAGGCCTACGGAGCGAACCACGGGCTGGTTTTGTATCGTGGATTCCCGGTCACCAAGATCGGCCGCGCGAGCGGCGCTCAGGATGTCGGCGTGCCCAAGAACCGACAGCCAGATGTAATCGGCCAAGGTCACTGCGGTCGAATTCTCTTCGGCGACATGCGTCTCCGATTCTGCCAGCAGGTAGGTATTGTTCAGTGGCGAGCGGGCGGCCGGGACATGCGCAAATCCGGCTCCGACATCACCTGGATATCCATTTTCCGGCTTGAAAAAGTGGAGCAATTCCTGCATCGCGGCGGCGGCATCGGCGCAGCGGAGCGCGTCGGTCGCTCGCGCGTATTGGGCGGGTGCTGCCAACAGGGGTATCACCTCACTTTCCTCGCACCCCAGTTCGTCCAACAAGCTGCGCAAAACATAAATCATATCGATCAGCATCCCGCTTCCCGTCCCACCCGCCAGCGACCCGGTCACAAAAACCGTCGGCAAATTACTGCCGCTGTCCAGGACCTGCCGAATGGTATCACGCAGACACTGCGTGATTTTTGGACCATGGCTCACCATGGCCAACCGCCCCAAAGGGCGTAGACGTTCCGTCGATCGACTGCGGGGCACATTGTAAATCCAGCGTCGACTAATGCTGCCCAGCGATTCGGTTCCTGCGGCACGGTATTCGGATGGCGATTTGAGCGGCGTATTCAACGTCTGGCAGGGTGAACGGCTATCAGGACCTTCCAGAATCCTCATCCGGTGCAGACGTTCGGCATCGGTATCGATCAACACCGAATGCAAACGCAAGCGAGGCAACGTTTGTTGTTGATCGAACTTGTGCTGCAATTCCAGCAGCACATCGGCCCCCATACCCCCGATTCCAACGACCAGAACATCAGCAGCCTGCGGTCCCTGTTCTAAGACTTGACTTGCGTTCAACTCCGGTAGCTGCTCCACAACCGGTTGATGCTGGCAGTGTGTTTCGGTACAGGATGTTGTGACATCGCTTGCAGCCTGACCGCCTCTACCCAAAACTGCTCCGGACCTCAGACGCTTGGACATCAGCGCGTCGATCAGCTCCTTGCAACTAGAGTAGCGGCTTTCCGGATTTTTTTCCAACGCCCGCGCGATCACGGGGCGGTCGGCGGCTGGCAAAGCGCTTAGATCCGGAGTGCCGCGCAAGTGCTGCATCGCCAGTTGTGCCATGGTTCGGCCCAGGAATGGTCGTGTGCTGGTGAGCAGTTCCTGATACATGACGGCCAATGAGTATTGATCACTATTGACGCTGGGTTTGCCGTCGAAGATTTCAGGTGGTGCGTAAATCGGGGTCAACCCACTGATCATCGACTGATCGATGCTGGACAGATCTTTCATCAGCCCAAAGTCAGCGACTTTGACATGTCCGCCAACCAGCAGCAAATTTCCAGGCTTGACATCCAAGTGCTGCAACTGGAATTGTTGATGCAGGTAATCCAGTGCATCAGCGGCATCGTAAAGGTAAGCCAACAGAGCATCACGAGGAATGCCACAAGAACCTCTCTTGATTTGTCGCTGGAAAACATCCTCCAGCGAGCCATCTGCTAATTCACAGACGATCAACAAACGGTTATCCACGATATCATAACGTTCCACCGTCAGTAAAAAAGGGTGACTGACACCGCGCAAGTTTTCCAGCGATCTCAGTTCCCTGCCGGCCCTGCGATCATCGAGCGCGCCGAATACCAATTTGATCGCCTTTAACAAACCACCGGGTGCCTCAGCTTTCCAGACCTCGCCAAATCCGCCGCGCCCGATCGGTTGGCGCAAGACGTAACCGGGAATAACCTCCAGTCCCGGTTCCACCTTCCACGCCGATGCGGCAGGGGCACTTAGCAACGATGGAGGGCTGGATTGCTGCCGTGCGTCCGGGTGCGCGATCTCCGATGGCTGCCCCATTTGTCCCAACGAAACCTGCAACTCCGCATTCGAAGCAATCCAATTCCCTGCGTTTTCGGCACCCGTTTCGGAGTTCATGATCAGCAATTCAATGGTAAAGGACAACGAAGATATTTAGTCTGACGCGACGCTGCCAGTGCCGTTTTGGAAGCCGTTTACAGGCTACCGAAATAACTATGGCAAGCTTTATCCAAAAACTCGGGCCTCAATTGCGGACGAATTTTTCGATATCGACAGAAGTTGTACACATGCTGCAATAGATCGCGGGGATGGCAACGTCGCAAACCGCGATTGGTCTCGCGGTAGAAGTTCAGCAAATGATCTGTCGCCTGATCGGCATGTGAAAATTTAAACGAATCCGCTACCGATTTCATAATGTCGCGGTATTCCTCGTCCGTCGGATCATCAACGAATACCTTGTAAGGAACGCGTCGCAAGAATGCTTCGTCCACCAATTGCTCTGGATTAATATTGGTGGAAAAAATGATCAACTGTTGGAATGGGATCTGGATTTTTTTCCCGGTCGGCAGAGTCAAGTAATCGATGCGATTTTCCAGTGGAATGATCCAGCGGTTCAACAGCTCTTCGGGCTGAATCCTCTGTCGTCCGAAATCATCGATTAGCAGGCAGCCACAATTGCTCTTCAATTGCAGGGGTGCTTCGCAAATGTTGGTCCGTTTGTCATGCCGTACCTCGAGGTTCTCCATCACCAATTCCCCCCCCACGATGACGGTCGGTCGTTGCACGCGGATCCAGCGTCGGTCCCATTCCTGAGCGTGAATGAATTCGTCATTTTCCGGAATTGGAGCGGGACGATGGAATGCATCATCCTGTACTTTGATCAAATTACCATCATCCAGAATCGCGGAGGGTATCCACACCTCTTGGCCCAAGCAGGCGGTCAAGCACCGAGCAATGGTTGTTTTCCCGTTTCCCGGAGGGCCGTACAGAAACAAGCCCGCGTTGCTGTTGACTGCGGGGCCAAGCTGATCCAACAAATCGTCTTGATAGGAGATACTCCGGAGCGCATGGCGGAGTTGATCTCTGTCGATCGGCTCCAAGCCCGCAGCTTGGGCTTCCACGCTGAGCACATAATCCGAAAGCGGCACGGGGGCTGGCCCGCAATAGGCACATTGTCGGAGGTGATTCTGAGCTTGATTTTGCCCCGCCTCCGTAAGGGAATAGTAGTAATCATTAAAAGGGGCGGGCCGGACATGGGTGACCAGTTTCCGCGTGCGCAGTTTCTCCAGGACAGGTTCTACGACGCGGAATGGCAACCCGCTGCGTTCGCTAAGATGACGGCCACTGAG
>SLFV01000492.1 GCA_007124075.1 Roseimaritima sp. | reverse complement strand
CGACTGGACTGTCAGCTAAAACCTCGTCTTCGGACCGTGAAATACGGTTGGTTTTTTGCCTGAGTCCTTCGCGTTTGCTCGGCCTCGTCGGAGTGCAAAGGGCATAAAAAATGGATGGCACAAATGGCACAGTCAATCGTCACCACGATGACCGATATCGACGGCGATGACGCGGTGCAGCTCGGAGATCTTGCCGAGCTGTTTGGCTTTCGTTGGAATGCGGAACTCGATTAATGCCATCCGGACGACGGCTCTGGGAAGTGCGTGGATCTGCGGCACGCGGCCTCGCGAGGTAAGTTTCGTCAGTTGTTGTCAGTTCGTGCTGGCAGCCTGGGACGTAATCGATACCATGACCGCTGCGGCTCGCCGAGCATATTGCGTTAGCCGACTGGAACAGATTGGGAAGTGTTTGGTGGGTAAGCGTCCTGGCCGGTTCGAGCCGCGAGTGCGAAAGAAGCGGGGCAGCAATTACAACCTGATGATGCAACCACGCTAAGTCTTACAGGCCAAACTCGCCACAGGAGATAACTCGTTTGAAACAAAGTAGTAATGTAAATGACTGTGCCATTCATGGATGGCACTATTTAGTTTTTAGTTCATTTTCGGCAACTTAAGTTAGCGGAGTCGGATTGATGGTTGACACAACGATCCAAACCGAGCTTTCCAACTGCCTGAAAAAATTACCTGTTGATAAGCAACGTTAAGTGTTGGAGTTTGCGCAAACGCTGGCAACATCCGCCATCCACGGCGTTCGAGGATCTGACCATCAGTTTAGACAGGACGGCCGTGCTTTCGTCTTTCCAAACCGGCGAGGACCGCCGGCTTCCTCTCCACGGTCGGTCGCCCTTTGGCCGACCAACGCGGCGCGTCGGTGTCCTCTTCGCCCAATGCTTGCATCGTGCTCGATTTCATTTGGTATACTACCGCTGAGTGAAGTTCCGCATTCGCACTGGGGACTGGCTTCCCGCAGGACGCGGCCCCCCACAAGTTGATGACCAGTGATTGAGCAACTGTTACTGCGCGGAGGCGGACGGATAGCCCCACGTTCCACCACGAGGAATGCCACTGATGTGTGAGCCTGCCCCTTCGATCGTCTCGGGTTTCTTGCGTATCGTCTTGCTGGCGCAAGCAGTGGTTCAGGCTTGCTGTTTTGGTGTTTTCGTATTCGCGGAGCAATCGCAACCGACCGCGGCCCAGATCGAACATTTTGAAAAGCAGATTCGGCCGCTGCTGCACAAACGTTGCTACTCCTGCCACAGTGAAGAAGCGTCCGTGCTTCAAGGCGGACTGCGAGTTGATTCGAAGGAGCACCTTTTCGCCGGAGGCGACAGCGGCCCGGCGGTCGTGGGCGGCAAGCCCGACGATAGCCTGTTGGTCCAGTCGGTTCGATACCTTGGCGAGGGCTACGACATGCCTCCCGATGGAAAGCTGCCCGATGCCGAGATAGCGTTGTTGGAAGAGTGGGTTGCCAGCGGCGCGATTTACCCTGGAGGCGAGGTTGCCGGTGTAAAGCCAAGATCAAAGATCGACTGGGACGAGGGGCGGCAATTTTGGTCGTTCCAGCCTCTTTCTCGAAAACCGTTGCCGGCGATCAGCGACACCGACTTTTCGGACGGTGTTATCGATGCATTCATTGTGGCAAAGCTGAAAGAGCAGGGCCTGTCGCAATCGCTTGCTGCGGACCGCGCGACACTGATTCGACGTGTGACGTTTAACTTGACCGGGTTGCCTCCAACGGCAGAGGCCGTGGAAAAATTCATGGCCGATGACTCGCCAATGGCTTATCCCCAATTGCTTGAAGATTTGCTCGCGTCGCCGCATTATGGGGAACGCTGGGGTCGCATGTGGCTGGACTTGGCTCGATATTCCGATACGACCGAATCCTGGTTGGGCAGCACGCCGAACTCGCACCGTTATCGCGACTGGGTTGTCAGCGCATTGAACGAAGACATGCCGTATGACCAGTTTGTGCGTCGACAGTTAGCAACGGACCGATTCGCACCGCAAGAGTACGAACATTATCCGGCGCTTGGCTTTTTGGGACTCAGCCCAACCTATTTCAAGGAACTATTGCTGCCACCCGACATCATCAAAGTCATCGTTGCTGATGAATGGGAGGAACGAGTCGATGCCGTCAGCCGCACGTTTCTGGGTCTGACCGTGGCTTGCGCGCGTTGTCATGATCATAAGTTCGATCCGATCAGCACCGAAGACTATTATGGGATCGCTGGTGTTTTTGCGAGTACTCGAATGGTCGATCGGCCGATGATACCTGCCGCAGAATACGCGCCGGTTGAAGTGGCGAAGCAGAAGATCTTGGAGTTGGAAAAGCGGCTGACAGCGTTGCGCAAGAAAACACCGAAACCTGATGCGGAGATCTCGACAATCGAAACCGAGATCGCCGAGATCAAGTCGTCCACAGCCAACTTTGACGCGCCGCTGGCGAATGCCGTTACGGATGAATCGCTGCATGTGATTTTAGCCGGGCAGGGCCCGCAGTCAGGTTCCAAGCTCGATTATCGTCCCGAGCCTCGGGATTTAAACATCGCAATTCGTGGCAATCCGAATAAGCTTGGCGCGATAGTCCCACGGCGTTTTATCACGGTGTTGTCACCTGAGCAACCGCGACCTCTGCGGCAGGGCAGCGGTCGCCTGGATTTAGCCGATGCAATCCTTGGCGAAGCGGCACCGCTTGCGGCCCGCGTCATCGTCAACCGCATTTGGCTGGGGCATTTCGGCCGCGGATTGGTAGAATCACCCAGCAACTTTGGTCGTCTTGGCGATGCCCCTTCGCATCCCGAGTTGTTAGAAGATCTGGCCGCACGGTTTGTGGAAAATGGTTGGTCGATCAAATGGTTGCATCGCCAGATTTTGATGTCGCACACTTATCGCCAATCGAGCGAATTTGACCCAGCGAACGATGCGATCGATCCTGACAACCGATGGCTATGGCGAATGAATCGCCAACGGTTGGATATCGAACCGTGGCGCGATGCGATGCTTGCCGCAACCGG
>SLFV01000167.1 GCA_007124075.1 Roseimaritima sp. | reverse complement strand
TTAGGGTTCCCTGATATTCAGATGTCTGCTACGCTGAAGGGCAACATGGCGGGTGTCATGAGGAAAGAAGTAGATCGTTCGGTTGAACGATCAGGAGCAGGAAGAATTCAAAGCAATCGTCTCAAAACTTTCCGGCTCGAGCCTTCAAGTGCGACGCGGCAACAGCTTGCTGCAGTCGGATGTCAACGGGCCAGCGTGGAAGGTTAAGGGAATCGCCGAGGCCTATCGATTGTCGAACCGAAACCGTTGAAAACTGTGCCTCAGCGTTTCGTTGAGCGGGGCTTTCGGTGAACGCTCGATGGATACCGCCCCGAGCAGCCACCAGGTGGTAAGCGTGACGGAAAAGCCGATTGGCAGATGCGACTCGACGATGCCCGCTGCAAACCAAAGAGCGTCTACCCTGAAATCCTACCGCCACAACGCTAAAATCCAATGGGAACAAAGCACTAGCGATTCCCATCAGGTTGAAGTGAGTCAGAAACGATGAATCGATCTTTCTGTAAAAACCGCCGCCATTTCCTGGCCCAAAACGCCTTGGGCATCTCCACGTTGGGTCTGTCCACTTTGCTGAGTCGGGATTCGCTGCTGGCTTCCGATGGCGGGGCCCCAGAGAAACCGCCGTTGGAACCGCCACAGTATGACTTGGTGCCCAAGCCGCCGCAGAAGGAACCGCGTGCTAAGGCGATGATTTCGATCTTCTGCGGCGGTGGTCCAAGCCATTTGGACTTGTTCGACTACAAGCCGTTGCTGGACAGGTACGATGGTCAGCAGATTCCCGGTCGCGAGATCAAGTACGACAATGCTGGCCAGGCGACGTCAATCGTGATGCGCACGCCGTGGAAATTTTCGAAGTGCGGACAGTCAGGCATGGAGGTCAATACCGAACTGCTGCCGCATTTCGCGGAGGTGGTCGACGACGTGTCCTTGATCCGTTCGATGCAACTGCCGAACATTCGCAATCATGTGGCGGGGATGCGTGCGATGACCACGGGGCGGGGCCGTGAGGGTTGGCCATCGCTGGGGAGCTGGCTGGTTTACGGACTGGGCGCCCCAACGGACAACTTGCCGGCCTATGTCGCCCTGGTTCTGCGTCGTAATCCCCCTGGGGCACCGTTTTGGGATGCCAGGCAATTGCCGTCAATCTACCAGGGGACGATCATCCGCGAGACCGAGCCGCGGATTGCCAACCTTGACCCGCCATCGCACCTGCGTGGAGGGCCGCAGCGACGCCAGATCGAATTGCTGCAGCAGTTGAACCAACAGCACCTCGAGCAGAATCCGGGGCAGAACGACCTGGCCGCGCGGATCGCCAGCTACGAATTGGCTGCGAAGATGCAGACCGCCGCTGGCGAGACACTGGAGCTGAAGGGTGAGACCGAGCAGACGCGGCGGCTTTACGGTCTGGACGACGACAGCACGCGGCAGATGGCCGAAGCCTGTCTGTTGGCGCGGCGGTTAGTCGAGCGGGGTGTGCGTTTCGTGCAAATTTGGGATTACTCGTGGGACATGCACGAGAATATCTTTGCATCGCTGGAGCGGCGCTGCGGCAGCGTCGATAAACCGGCTGCCGCGTTGGTCACCGATTTGAAACAGCGTGGAATGCTGGACGAGACAATCGTCCAATGGGGCGGCGAGATGGGCCGCTTGCCGGTTGTTCAGGATCGCGGCGAGGGACGCAAACCGGGACGTGACCACAATACCGAAGGCTTCAGCATCTGGATGGCGGGCGGTGGACTTAAATCGGGCTATGTTCATGGGGCAACTGATGAGTGGGGACATCGCGCGGTCGAGGATGTCGTGACCCAACACGACTTCCACGCCACGCTGCTGCATCTGATGGGGTTGCAGCACGAATCGTTGCACATCACTCACAACAACCAACCCGTCCATCTTGTCGAATCGGGGCAGGGAAGCGTGATCGACAAGCTGATCGCGTAGCGACCACAGATCCCTAACGGTCCGTCCCGCCTGCCTGTCGCGTACCCGCGCGGCGGGCATCGCAGGGCCGGGGCGAGAAAACAGAACGCGACAACCTGTCTGCTAGCTGCCAGCCGCGTTGGTGCCGATCATTTCTTGGTGACGTAAGCGTAATGGGCACCGTAGATTTCACCTTCGGCCGTTTCGAACAAGGCCGACATTTCCGTCCTGCCGGCTGGCAGTTTCAGTTCAAAAACGACTTCTTTGGCACCTGGCTTTAGTGGAGCATCGATTGCCGCATCCACTTCCTCGGGCCACCGTCGCAAGCGGATCTCATACTCACCGGCCTCGACCACGTTCACGTTCCAATAGCCGGTGTTTTCTTCGCCTCCGTCAAGCGACGAACCACGTCGGGGTACTCTGGGGCAATGTTCTTCGTTTGGCCCGGATCGGCCTTGATGTCGTAAAGTTCCGTTTGGTTGTTCAAACGATACTGAGAAGTCATGACGGCACTCTGCCGCCACTTGATGGGGTCCTTCACGCGTTGTGAATCGGTGACCAGGATGCGATCGGGCCAGTCGCTCGCCGTTTCTCGCAACAACGGGACGATCGACGTCCCGTCAAACTTGACCCCTTCTGGGGCGGGAATTTTGCAAAGATCGATCAGCGTCGGCAACACGTCGACGTAGGCCGTGATGGGTTCGACGTCGCGTCCGCCGACCAACTCTCCCGCTGGCCAGTACAAAAAAAACGGGACACGATGCCCACCGTCATAGGGACTCCCTTTTTTGCCTCGCATGCCAGCGTTGAAAATTTGATCGCCGGTGGAGGTGCCATTGTCGGTGGTGAAGATAAAGATCGTATTTTCCAGTAAACCTTCTGCTTCCAGAAATGCCCTCAGTTGACCCACGTTCTGATCAATGTTCGCGATCATGCCAAAGAAATTTGCCAAGTTTACATTCAAGTCTTTGTAAGGCTCACTGTATTCCTCAGGCGAATGCATCGGAGCGTGAGGTGCGTTCGTAGCGATATACGCCAGGAAGGGCTGATCAGCTTCCTTTTGCATTTTGATAAAACGTTTTGCATAGTCAAAGAAC
>SLFV01000179.1 GCA_007124075.1 Roseimaritima sp. | reverse complement strand
CTTGGGCCAAACCACTCTCGGTATCCAAACGCAAATCGGCGGCACGGTGGACAGGGTCGGGACCGTGACAGGCAAAACAATGGTTCGACAAGATCGGCCGCACATCGGCGCTGAAATCCACGCCGTCGGGCTGAGTGGCGCTCAAAACGCCAGAGACTCCGCTTAACTGCAACACGATCAACGCGGAACAAACTGGTAAAACCGCTGATCCGACGGCGGCACAAAGACGATTGGCGACATTTATTGACAGCATCGGCAAATCTATATGAAACGAAAACGAGATTTTTCGGTAAACGCCGCGACGGAAAACACCGTCGGCGATGCGGGAGCAAGCGATGACGGGTTTCGTTTCCCTCGCGGGCAAATCTCTCCCTGCTGCTCCCGCTTGCAGCGGGGCCGGGGGAGACAAGCAGAAACGGCCAGCTATTGATCTCGCATCGCTCGGTGCCCAGGCTGAGTGGGCGCCAGCCCAAACGATCCAAAATCAATCGAGTGCCAGCGTGCAGGCAACGCTTCTTCGGAAGGGTCCCTGAATTATAACACAGCCGATTTACGGAAGCGACCGATCAACCGTGTGGGGTGGGCTCAATCGACCAGGCGGGGATTTGATTGAAGCTGCAAGGCGAAACGCTGCCGGGCATGGCGGCTGATTCCCCCAGCCTCCCGACGTCTGTACTTGAATCGCCAGCCTGCGAGACATTCAATCCGCAGCCACCAGCTAGCCCACACACCACTTCTCTTTGAACCACTTCAGCCGTTGCGCACGGGTGGCGGTGTAATTTACCACCGACGAAAACTTTTCGTGTTCCAAAAATTTCAGTATGCCCTGGGCGGGAACTTCAGCGTGCTGCGCGATGATGTCGACGGATTCGCTTTCCGGCTTCCAATCGTTCAGCAACCGACTTTCTCGCTCCTGTCGCTCGTCCAGATATTCCATGTTGGTCGAACTGGTTACCACATAGTCGTAATCCTTCTTGCACAGAAAGAGCAAGATTTTTGCGGCGAGGGCCCGCGTCCTTGCGACATCGCCGCCGGTGCTGTCCGAGGCGAGGTTCCAAATCGTTACGAAACCGTCTTCACCAATATTTTCAGGCAAAATTTCTAATGATTCTTTTTCGTTTACCGATTCGGCCATTGTTGAATTCCAACGCGATACAAAACCAGAAGAGACGCTTAGCAATGCGAAACCCAGGCAAAGGATAGCAGAATACCGGTTCATTCGGAAGGCTGCATCCGTGGGGCAGTCGACGCGCTGGTGTTCTTGCGGGCGCGGCGACTGGACTCTGCCTGAGTGTGGGCGAACGCCGCTAGCATGCAGACAATCGCCAACTGCCCCGCTGCAATCGAGACCGGGTGCACCAGCGTCAGCGATTCCACGACCGCTAACCAGCGGTGCCTTGACTCCTCCGCGATTTGCTGGTGGATCCAATCGTGTATCGATGGAGGCGTTGGTTCCCAACGCTCCCAGCCATGGGCCGTGCGTCGCCAACCGACAGGGTCTACGGTGCTAAGTTTAACCAGAACTTGCGGTTTGCTTGGCATGGCCAGCGGTGTGGGCTGCGGAGTCATCAGCGGCAACGTTGCGACAAGCAGCAAAAAATAAAACATCGTCAAAATGCGGCCAGAGTGGAAGAAAAGGATCGAAACAACGCGAGATCAATGGCTGTCTGGCATGAAGGGGTCCGCCCTTCTTTGTTCAACAGGCTGGGAAACTGCGGAGAGATGCAGGTGCCGTGCCGGTTGACGCTGCTTGTTACGCAAACCCTTGCTAGTAAATGGCTTGCGTGAACTTTTCACGCGGACGTCAACGCTGTGATGTTGCGTGCGGGCAACAGCTCCTGATGCACGAAAGCAACAGTTGTTAGCGATACCCGCCGAAGCTGTCGACTTTCCTTTTGGTTTTTGGGCTCAACCCGTGCGTTTTTGAGCTAGATTTTCAACGAGTCCTTGAGATTAGACTGCTGGCAGTCTGCCGGTGATGCCTGGGTTTGTGCTGTGTTTGTAATTGGGAGAAAGTGATCATGACGACGGTGACGGCGACGCAAGACCTTGAACGAGTTTTGGACAGTGGGCAATTGCCTGCGCTACCTCACAGCGCCATTTCGCTGCTGCAGTTATCGCAGAACCCGTCGGCGGGTCCGAGCGATTATGCGAAACCGATCGAGGCGGATCCCGGGCTGATGGGGCAGGTTTTGAAATTTGTGAACTCGTCGTACTTCGGCTTCAGTCGGGAGATCGGTAGTGTTCAGCAGGCGATAACTTTGGTAGGAACGCGAGCGATCACGAACTTTGCATTGTGGAATGCGGTCTTTAGCGTGATCCCCAATCCAAAATTTGGGCCCTTCGACCTGAAGGCTTTGTGGCTAGATTCGTTGCGGCGTGCATTATTGGCCCGGACGTTGGGCAAGGCCTTGAAACTGCGAAACGCGGAGGATTTGTTCGCCGGGGCGTTGCTGCAGGACATGGCAATTCCGCTACTTTTGAGGGAAATGCCCGAGCAGTATCAGGATTTGGTGGAGCGACGCGCCGCCGAAGGTTGCCGTTTAAGCGGCCTGGAGCGCGAAGCGTTTGGCTGGGACCATGCCGAAGCGGCCGCATGGTTGGCCAATCGTTGGTCGCTTCCGGCCGAATTCATCAATTTGATTCGCGATCATACCCAACTGAGTCAACTGCTGCAGAATGGTGGTCAGGTTGATGGAGCGATTGTCGTAGCCCTGGCATCCCTTTTACCTAGCTGTGCCGACGGGACATGGCAGGAGCGAGACGAGTTCCTGAGTGGGTTTGAGCGGATCACTGCGGGATTGGGTGTCGATCTGCAGGAGCTGTTGGTCGAAACGGACAGCAACACCGCCGAATTTGCGCCCCTGCTGAAACTGCCGATTCCCCGGCAAACGTTGGTTCAGTTGTTGACCGAAGTGGCGTAGCTGCCCGGCGGTATCGGGTGGCCTCGCAGAAATTCTGCAGCGCTCATTTCGCGTTTGCCAGCCGGTTGCAAGCGGTCGATCGTCAAAAACCGAT
>SLFV01000141.1 GCA_007124075.1 Roseimaritima sp. | reverse complement strand
TTTCAATCTGACGGTAGCTAACCGCACGGTCGGTCATCCACGACCCGAAAACGGCTTCGATTGCTAATTCCAATTGTCTGACAGGATCCTGCGGGAATTCCTCCTTGCAATGTTTCCTGTAGACCTCCTTGTACGCCTCGCATAACTCCTTCAGCCCTTCGACCGGAACGTCAGTGTCCAGCGTGACCTCGTATTTCGCCTTGATCTTGTCAAACGCGTGTTCGAACATGTGATGATCCATGCCCATCACCACGTCGCCAAACATGTTGATTAATCGGCGATAGGCATCATAGGCGAAACGGGGATTATTGGTCGCTTTCGCCAGTCCTTCTGTCGATGCATCAGTCAGCCCCAGATTCAAAATCGTGTTCATCATCCCCGGCATACTGACAGCGGCGCCCGAGCGAACTGAAACCAGCAACGGATTGGAGTCGTCGCCAAATTTTTTTTTCAGTTCTTTCTGCAGGAGGTTTACCGCCTTGTTGACCTCGTCCATCAAACCTGCAGGGAGCGTTTTATCATTCTTGTAGTACAGATCACAGCATTCCGTTGTGATCGTAAATCCAGGAGGAACCGGCAAGCCGATGGCTGTCATCTCGGCCAGGTTGACACCCTTACCACCCAGCAAGCTTTTTGCCTTACCACGCCCTTCGGTTTTTGCCTTACCGAAGTAATACACCATTTTCTTAGCCATTTGTGTCCTCTGCTGTGAATTACGAAACGAATGATTCTGTGTTGAAGTTTGCGTGCTAGTTGCCCAGAATCAGAGTGAGGTGAATCACCACGTCCAGGCTTTCCCAGCGGACTGCCGTTAGCACACGAGAAGCTGAAAGGCACCAAGACCAAAAAATAGGGCCGACAGGAATCGAACCTGCACTCCCGAGGGAACTAGATCCTAAATCTAGCGCGTCTGCCAGTTCCGCCACGGCCCCGATTGGTGTACTGAGATGCTAACCCAACCCTACCTCTATGCGTTTTCAGGTTCGTTTGCGGCCACCGTCGGCACGACCCAAACCTTCAGATCAGCCTCAACCTCAGCGTGCAGATGCACCTTGACGGTATACAGCCCCAGTTCCTTCAGTGGTCCCTGCAAACGGATTTGATCCTGTGCAATGGTAATGCCCACGGCTTTCAAGCCCTCGGCAATGTCATGCGGACCGACGCTGCCGTACAGCAGGCCATCGTCGTTGGCATTGGCTTCGATCGTAATCGACTGTTTGCCGATCGATTCGGCCTTGTCTCGAAAAGCCGCGAGTTTTTGCAGTTCCAATTGTCGCAATTTCTCTCGATGCTTTTCCACCATCCGCTGATGATGTTCGGTCGCGACCGTTGCCATCCCCTGCGGCAAAAGGTAGTTCATCGCAAAGCCCTTTCTGACTTCCACGATATCGCCCTGACGCCCCAGATTTTCGACGTTGTGGATCAGCAACAAGCGAATCCCGCCGTTTTCACCACGCGGCAAGGGCTTAAATAAATCTTTACGCTTCTTCTTTATCGTAGCCATCAGTTTGCATTTTCTTGACAGAAGGGAAACCAGAATCCGTACCACTGGCTCCGTTGAAATGAAAAAGGATCTCGTCAACTAGCAGTAGAATCTAGCAGTAGAATCTAACATCAAAATGGAATGTTTGGTTCGTCGTAACCGCCATCGGAAGCGGGCTGTGACTCTCGAGGCGGTACCCCGGAAGCATGGTCGTAACTTTCCCGCACGCTAGATGCCGCAGCCTCGCCACGCCCCGAGGGGGATCCCCCTTCCCCACGGCCGCCAAGCATCTGCATGCGGTCACACACGACTCTTAATTTCGACTTTTTCTGGCCCTCGGTCTCCCACGTATCAAGCTTCAAGCGGCCTTCAACAAGAATCGCAGAACCTTTCCCCAGGTATTCACTGGCAACCTCCGCCGTTCTGCCCCAAAGCGTCACGTCGACAAAGGTGGTCTCGTCGATCCACTCGCCAGATTGGTTTTTGCGACGATCGTTGACAGCCAACCCAGCATCGGTCACTGCCATGCCGCCCTGCGTATACCGCAGCTCGATATCCCTGGTCAGATTGCCGACCAAGATCACACGGTTGTAACTGGCCATGAAAGACTCGCTACGACTAGGACAGAAAAAGAAAACCCACTAAACAACAGCGCTAGACGGTCGACGCTTCCGTATTCGCTTCCACGTCTTCCTGGGCACCCTCGGGAGCCGCACCATCGCCGCCCTCGTCACCGTCACTGCTTGGGGTGTATTCCCCGCGGGCATTGGCCAACATCGGTTCCACCAATCGCGGATCGAGCCGAAGCGTCATGGTGCGCAAAATACCCTCGTGCAGTTGAAAGGCGCGATTCAATTCGACTAAACGTTTGCCATCGGCCTCGAAGTATAGCAACCAGTAGGTTCCTTTTTGTTGCCGTTGGATCGGATAAGCCAGTTTCTGCTCCATCCAAACGCGACTTGCCAACACGGTCCCCTCGATTGTCTCCACCATGTCGGAAAGGGCACCAGCGACGCCGGAGGGGTCCTGAGCGTATTTGTTGCTATCTAAAATCAAAAGCGTTTCGTAAATGTTTTTCGCCACGGTGGCCGGTGCCTCCAACGGGAATGCTTCAGTGAAAGGGTTGTTTACGGGGGAGAATTGAAATTTGTTGTGCAGTAGCTTATCGAGAAACGCAAAGTTTTGCAGCCCCTAACAAATTTTTCTTAGAAATTAAGCCTATCCTCTCTTCCAATCACGGCCGGGGGGCGGAAATGTAAGCGATTCCGGCAAAGTTTCTGCAAGCTTTTGAGCGTTACAATCGAGACATACGGCGCTGGAATTTCGTCCCGATTCACGGAGTCATCGTCCTGCAGAGTCGCCGTTGTACTGTGCCATGCACCACTGAATGCCATGTACCGCCCAGTCTGCGGCGGCAAATGCGGCACGTTGAATCGCATGTTCGATCGAGTCTCGCTCCGTCGGGCGAAAGCGACCAAGCACAAAATCCGTCACGGCACATCCCGGTGGTGGACTGCCGATGCCGATTCGGAGTCGCGGGATTTG
>SLFV01000582.1 GCA_007124075.1 Roseimaritima sp. | reverse complement strand
CGGCCATCAGGACCGCCAGTCGCGTCTGGGCCGCTTCGATGTCGAAAGATCGATCGGCAAACAGTTGTTCCAGTGTCTGGCATCACTCCGGAATTGGCGGTGCCGAGATGACTACGAGTTGGGCGATCCGCCTTTGCCGGAGTACCGACGAATGGGTGGGGTGTTCGGGAGGGTGGGGTGAGTGGGGGCAACGTAGACGTATGGCTGGAATCTGCCGAATAGCTTGTCGGACGCATTGGTCGACAAGCTTTGGTGCCGTGCTGGCCGGCCGCGGTCCGGCAGGTGCATCGCTAACCGTGGGCTATACCCAGTCCGGCTCATCTACACCAACCTCACCACCGATATGGGGAGAATAGATCCAGATCTCATCATCAGCAAATCCGCTCGCTTTGAGCCACGAATACAGCGGCTGCCCGTCGTGCTCGGGCGATTCACGGTATTCCTTGACCTTCTGGTCAATGGCCTGAAGGCGATCCTGGAGCCTGAGAGCCTGTGTCTTCTGTTCCTCCGTCATTGAACTAGTCGCTTCGGGGTACTTCTCTCGCAACGCTTCCAAAAGATTCACCAGTTCCTCCCATGCTCCGATAATGCGGTTCTACGGCCGGATTCTTACAGTTTCAGCGTATTCTAACATCCCGCGACAGCATGCGACATCGCAAGAGCGAAAACTAAAATGTGTTGTGACTCCCAGCCTGGACAGGTTGTCAAGGCGAATTGCCATCTGGTATCCGGCCCGGCATCGCCTGTGGGCATCGTCACATTGGCTGTCATCTGCCATCGACGGATAACCGTCCCGGACGGCGTTTTGCAGCGGCGCTGGCGTGTCTGCCCACCGACAGGGATAATGGCGACAGGAGATCCAAACCACCATGTGCGTGTCATCGTCATCCGCCCAAGAAATCCTGCTGACGGATCGCCAATGCGTTGAGTTCCTGCAATGGGCTTTGCCTCAGCTTGGGCTGCGCTGGCCCGGTTTTCGCACGGTTCGGGGCCAGGTCTACAAGCGGATTGTCCGTCGCACTGATCTGGATCAACCACGTGCAGGCGGATTTTCCGGACCTGACGCTTCAGGTGCCGGCCACCGACGCCGACGAAACCATGTTGCAGCGCGCCGAGCCGACCAGTTATCCCACCAGCAGTTTGAAACAGCTTCCCGCAGACTGGCAGCAGAAGGCATTCACCCCAAACAACGGCGAGTACCAGCTTGCCCCGCAGTTCCGCAGCCTGGTTCAATTCCGGCAGGCAGATATCCGCGTGGATCAGCCCGCCGAATTGTTCTCGTTGATTCTTTGCCGCAACCTGGTATTCACGTATTCTGACGAGCCATTGCAGCGACAGGTACTGGCTCGACTTTCAGAGCGGCTGCTCCTCGGTGGCTACTGGGTGACCGACAAACACAAATCGCTGCCAACATCAACGACTGGGCTGGTTCCCGCCCTTGTCCGGCTCAAGTTCTTCCCCCTTGATTGATCGCCAGTTGCCAGCCGCGATGTTCGGCGACCAACAATTGATCTGGCGACCGGAGCGCCCGATTTTCGGCAAGGTGCGATACATGAGCAGCGAGAACACGACCCGCAAATTGCGCGTGAGCAGCTACATCGAGCAATATCGCCCGTCGAAAGACAGCGGACTCGAAAGACAGCGGACTCGAAAGAACGTTTTGGACGATTTTTATGGCTTGTCAGTCCCCACCACGTCGCTAAGGTACCGGGGTACAAGTAGTTCGAAATGGTCGTTTAAGCCAATATTTCACCAACTCGGTCGCCAGTGCCCCATGATTCGGGGTTCGTTGACATGGCGATCCGCCACTTCAATTTAGGGAGAAGAGAAAATCATGTGGACATCGAAATCTCGTATGATCTGTGCAGTTTTAGTTCTGGCAGGGATCGTTGCTGGCCAAGCAACGGCTGTGCGAGCCGCGGACGACATTGTGGACACAGCCGTATCGGCCGGGTCGTTCAACACCTTGGTTGCGGCCGTGCAGGCGGCAGGACTGGTGGACGCCTTAAAGGGAGAAGGTCCATTCACCGTGTTTGCCCCAACGGATGAGGCCTTCGCGAAATTACCGGCCGGAACCGTTGAAACATTGCTCAAGCCGGAAAACAAGGAGCAATTGGTTGGCATCCTGACGTACCACGTCGTGAAGGGAAAAGTCCCCGCGTCGAAGGTCGTGTCGCTCAGCGGAGCGACGACGCTGAATGGGCAGCGTGTGAATATCAAGACTGAGGGCGGGAAGGTCACTGTGGATCAGGCTAACGTCGTGAAGACCGACATCCAGTGCGCCAACGGGATCATTCACGTGATCGACAGCGTGATTTTGCCGGCGAGTGACAATCTGGTCGCGGTAGCGAAGAAGGCGGGGCAATTCACCACGTTGCTGGCCGCGGCGGAGGCTGCCGGATTGGCCGACGCCCTCGCTGGTGAGGGACCATTCACCGTGTTTGCTCCGACGGATGACGCTTTCAGCAAGTTGCCCGAAGGTACGGTCGCATCGCTGCTGGAGCCGGAAAACAAGGAGAAACTCGCCAATATCCTTAAATATCACGTCATTGCCGGTCGCGTTTATTCGGATGCCGCAGTCGATGGCAGGGAAGCAAGGACACTGTTGGGGCAGAACATTCGTGTCTCCGTTGGGGACGGTGGGGCGAAGATCAATGACGCCAAACTGCTCACCACCGACATCGACGCTTCCAACGGCGTCATTCACGTGATTGACAGCGTTCTGTTGCCGCAGGACAAGGTCAGTGCTCGCGAGGCAGGGCAGATGATCGAGCAAGCGATCTATCGCGGGGCTCACTTGTTCAATGCAGGACATCACGATCAGTGTGCTCAGATTTACACCGAGACGGCTCGCAAAATAGTCAACTACGGCGATCGGATGCCGACCACGGTCACCCGCGATCTGGACGCCGTGTTGACACAGGCAAGCCACACTCGCTGCGCGACCCAGCGTTCATGGACACTGCGGCACGGCCTGGACCGCGCTTACTTTGCGATGCAGTCGAACTGACGCGCTGCGAACGGATCG
>SLFV01000109.1 GCA_007124075.1 Roseimaritima sp. | reverse complement strand
CGGCAGGAACAATGCAGGACAGTGTCCGTCGTGCCGGCCACCGACGGTTACCCAAGACCGGCCCGCCCGCGATGCCGACCTCCTCGCAAGGTTCACGGCCAGTCCCGCGTCCTTCGTCGCCAGTCCCCACCCCCCCGCAGGCAGGCTCACCACCAAGGCGATTTCGAAATCGCGAGTCGCTGTGACGAGCAATGGCGGGGGGCTGGTGAACTAGCCAAGCGAGTATCAACGTCTGGGGACGTCGGCACTTCCACCAGATTGGCTGAGCTCCATCAAGGATCTGCTGCCAATGCCGATTTGAATTTGCCGATCTGTTCATGCAGATGCCATTGGTTGGGTTCATCCAGCAAGCAATGTTGTTCAATCACCAACGCTTCTTCAACGCGTCCCCGACGAAACAAAATTTCCGCCAAGGTATCTCGATAGGAAACACTGTCCGGTTCCAGCCACACGGCATGTTTTGAAAGTTGCAAAGCTTCCTCGAGGTTCCGATCATTTAAAGCCGCAACCCAGGCCAAGTTATTACTGGTTTGCGCGTCGTTGGGGAACACGGTCAAATGCTTGCGGCCAACACTGAAAATGGAATCAAACGTTTCGTCTGCCACATCCACATACCCCGCATCACGAATCGTCTTCAAGGTATCTTCGGCTAACGTGATATTCATCGGGTACAGTTTTAGTGATTCCTGCAGGTGGTAACGTACCGCGTCTGCATCGTGGCGCTGCGCGGCTGCCACAGCATCCAGGGCGTGGTACTGGGCGGGCAGGATCAAATAACCACGTGGATAGTAGGCCATCGACTCCAGTGTTCCCGCCAGCGACAGATCGCTCCATCGCGCCGATTCCGCGGGGTCCGAATCGATTAACAGTCGTCCCTGAGCGGATGCGACGCGGGCAAAATCAACTGTGTCATCGGCACCAAACGCCGTTAGACGCAGCATGCCAGAAAGCGTCAATTCGGCCAGATCGGATTCACCCCATTCAGCTAGGTGTTCCGCGAAATCCTTCTTTGCGGCCAAAGATGAACCAGACAACATCAGCCGCAGTAGTTTCCGTTGTTTCGATGCTTCGGGGTCATCCCCCAAGCGTTCGATCGAAATGATCTCGCCCAACATGGCCTTCATTGCCAACAATAACTCCGAATCCGCGGAGTTGGATTCGCGACGCTGCATTTGGAAGTCACTGTGACGAATCCAGACACGCCGATATCGCTCCAGGGCGGTGGCAGCGTTGCCTGCGGCCAGTTCTAGATCTGCCAATCGCAGTTCGGCTCCCGAATCTCCCAACGCGGTTAGTTGTCCCAGAACCTGCTGTCCTGCATCGGTTTGTCCCGCTTGCAAGAACAGATCGCCCAACGCGGCATTGGTGTAGCCACGTCCGGTAATTTCCAAACGACCGTTGACTCTGCGGACTTTCGGTTTGTTTGTCTGCAATTGTTCAAAAAGTTCGGCAAACTTTGCATCCGCGTTCTCCTCCCACGGGGAATCGCCACGCGTGATTGCGTGAACCATTCGCAGGTGTTGCCGCTGATCCAGTTGCGGATACAGTTTCAGGATCGCTTCCCGCAACGAGACAACCGCGCGCAGTCTCTCGTCGTCGCCAAAACCTGCCATTCGTCGCAGGCAATCAATCAAAATCTCCGGAGAAACGGCTTGCTGATTTTGCGGAGCTGATAAATCAATTGCCCAATCAGTGCGTCCCATTTGCCATAACGCCGAAACGACCTGACGGCGGGTCCTGAATTCCTGGCTGACCTGGAATCGATTAGCGTTTTCCACCGTCCCTGGATCCAAGGCTGCGATGCGTTCGAATAGACGTCGCGCGTGTTCGCGTTCTCCCAAACGCAACAATAATTTACCCGTGGTCAGCAAGTGTTCGAAAGTTGCCTGGTCGGGCGGTTCTCCCCTCGCATGCGAACGATGGGCATTCAACTCCGCCCGCAGTTGTTGAAGCTGGCTTTCGACACTGGCGTTTATTTGCCGTGGGTCGACCCCCAGGACTTCGAAAGCTTCCCCAAAACGCCCCAGGTAGCTCAGCACCTCTGCGGCGTCTGCGGGGCTGGACGCCTTCAGTATTTCGACGGCGGGTTCGACGTAGCCGTGGATTAACAGGCAACGCCAACGCCACTGGACCGCCGCGCGGGCATCGCTGTCGTTGACAACACGTGCCAATTCCTCAGCGGCACGATCCGCTAGCGCCGTATCGCTGGCCCGCCGCGCGGCAACCATGACATCCGCCCAGCCTCGAAACGCAGCCACGCTTCCCGGTGGGGCCGCTTCCGCCTCCGCCAGCGATTCGGTCAACAATTGCTCCCAATTCCCCAGTAATAAATGGCATGCCCGGACCATATCCTCCTGGCCATATTCCCTGGCCGTCGCCAAGGCTTGGGCAAGGTCATCCAAGGCAGCATGAACCAGCACCAGCGTCCGCTGACGCTCCCTCTGCGGCCAGCCGTTGGCCGCTACGGGCAACAGATCGACCTGAGCCAGGTCATAATCCAATAATTGCAGTAATTTCGCTCGAGCCACAGCCAGGGTCGGGTTTTCAGTGGCGATGTCCAGTAATCTCAGCAGCAAAGCCAGTTGATCGGTTTCGATGGCGGTTCGTGTGTAAAACGCGAAACGCCGCGCCAAGGATTCACTTAGTTCCATGCGTAGCTGCGGACCCTCAAGCGTCCCCACGGCCTGCTCCACTGCAATCACTACCGCTTCAAACAGCCCCGCGTCCAGCAAGCCTTCCAACCGCTCGACACCGGAACTGGAACGCAAACGCCGCAGCACATCGGGCGGAGTGTCGGGCAATGAACCTTCCCGCCATCGCTCCAGAATCCAACGCGCCCGCGCGGCGACTTCTGGGTCAGGGTCGCGAGCTGCGCTTTCAACCGCGTCCCGATGGGTCGCGCGGGCGTTCCACAGTCGTCGCGTGGTCGCCTGACGTTGTGAAAAGTCTGCGGATTTTAGGCCTTCTAAGTAAATCTCGTCTTCGCCGGCAACAAAGCCCAACGAGAGCAACAGCAGTAGCAGCGATAGTAGTCG
>SLFV01000241.1 GCA_007124075.1 Roseimaritima sp. | reverse complement strand
AGTTGTACAAACAAAGCAAATCCCGGAATGAGATGCAAAAGGCTGAGGCTGCGTCAGCGGCTGCGGAGTCGGATCCTGAGCCAGGAGATGGCGACAGTCAGGCCGACGGTAAAGAAGACCAGCAGAAGAAGCAGGGAAAAAACAAACGGCCACGATAGGTGGAAGCTGTCGCAACGCAATCGGTCGACGAACAATAGTCGATGCGCGGTGGGAGACCAAAAAGCAATGGCGAAGTTATTTCCCAACCCTTCCCTGAGCGTCGACGGTTTTCAGTTGTTCTTTGGGCACTTCTCGCGGATCGCCACCAGCATTTAACATTTAAAAAGCCAAGTTCCGCTGGATCGTGCTGCTTCAATCAACGCAGCTACCTACCGAGCCCCTGCGAGCTTAACTTGCAGGTGAAATCGTTTGGCAAAGTAGAACTTGACCAACGAAAGCCAGTCCCCGCCGTCGCGGGATCGGCGGCTGAGACTGGTAGGAGGAAGAAGCGTGCTTATTCAACGCCATGCATTTTTTGCTGCATCCAACCATTCAGCCCAATCATCACGATTCCCGCGGCAACCGGAATGACCGTGAAAATGAGGAAAAAGGCGGATAGGGAGTATTGTTCGGCGATTGTGTCGATGTAGCTTCCCGTAAAACCTGCAGCAAAATTGGCAACGAAGGTGGCCAGAAACCAAATCCCAAACATGACACCAACCAGTCGCAGCGGAGCCAGCTTACTGACATAGGACAACCCAACGGGGGAAATGCAAAGTTCTCCCAATGTGTGCAGCAGGTACGCCAAAATCAACCAAATCATGCTGACCTGAGCCACCTTGGCACCTGCCGGAATGCTGCTGGCACCAAACGCCAAAATTGCAAAACCCAAACCTAGCAGGATCAATCCCAAGGCGAATTTTATCGCCCCCGATCGAATCAGATTCCTTTCCCAGGCACGGGAGAAAAACGGGGCGAAAACGATGATGAAAAATGAGTTTAGAATCCCGAACCACGATGCCGGAACTTCCACCTCCTGATCTTCGACACCGATGACTTTTGCCTGTAAATCCGACGTCCCCAACGCTCCCGCCTGGCTAAGCACCTCGACCACCCGCAAGGTAACCGTATCCCCAACTTGCTTGGGCAACCCGTCCACGCGGAGCGAGATGGTCGCCCCGGGCTTCGACGGGGACGGACCACGGGAGTCGGGGACCTTGAGTTCAGCCAGCAAACTGTCACGCCAGAACAGCCCTTTTTGCTTTTCGGATCTGATCGATTCGATGCTCGCTTGCAACGCTGGACCGAGAACCTGCCCCTCGTCGTCGTAAATGTACCCATTCCGCAGCAGATGGTCGTCGCTGCCTTGGGGCGGATCGTAGATGCGGTAACTCAATTGACGGCGGATGGGCACCAAGTCGCCGGGAGCGAAACGACTCGTCGTGCGAATTCGCGTTTCCCTCGCACTGCCGCCAAAATCTTGATACTCGATCGTATAACTGCGGGAACGAAAGTCATTCTGAATCAACCAGATTGCGATCGCCCAAATAATCAAGAAACTGAGTCCAAGAAATAAATTGGAGACCAAATATTTCCCAAACGTTCCGGAAAACAGACGCAACAAAACCCAAGTCACCACACACATGGGGACCACCGTCAGCAGCATGTTGACGATATTGAACGACATGGCGTATCCACCGACCAATACGCGGTTGGTGTAGGCTTCGGCGAAAATCGTCATCGAACCGCCAGCCTGTTCGAATGCCCACCAGAAGAAAATCGTAAAAAATGCAAAAACGGAAATCACGATAATCCGATCGCGTTCCACTTCCGGAGTGACCGTTGTTGCCTGGCGCACGGCTGCGGCCGCGGCGACCGTGACGCCGGTTTTCTGTGTGTCGGGTGCCCCGTCGGTGTCCGCCGTGTGTGGATCGTCAGATCGTTGGCGACGGGGCGGCAGTCCGATCTGGCCAAAGATCGACTGAGCAAAATAGAACTGCAACATGCCCAGCAACATAAAAATACCCGCCAAGCCAAATCCGTAGCTCCAGCCGACTTTTTCACCGATGTATCCGCACAGCAAAATTCCCAGGAAGGCACCCGCATTGATGCCCATGTAAAAAATGGTGTACGCCGCGTCACGTTTTTCTTTCTCGCGTTCGTACAACTGTCCAACAATTGACGAAATGTTCGGCTTGAAAAGGCCATTGCCAAGAATCAGCCCCAGCAAGCCCGCATAAAACCCCCAGACGGTTTCCAACGCGATACTGGCGTGCCCGAGGGTCATCAGCAACGCGCCTAGGATGACCGCACGGCGGTACCCAAACAGCATGTCGGCCAATAGCCCGCCAAAGATCGGTGTCACGTACACCAAGCCGGTGTAAAACGCGTACAACCGCAACGCGTCGGCTCGCCCCCAGCCCCAGCCTTGGTTCAGCAGTTCGGCGGTCAAAAAAAGTACCAACAGCGCGCGCATGCCGTAGTACGAAAAACGCTCCCACATTTCTGTAAAAAACAGAATGAACAGACCTGGTTGATGGTTCAAAATCAACGTATCCGCATCTGCGGCTGGCCCATTCGGGTGGTCAGTTTCGGTCAAGCTCATCAGGTGTTTCCGAACAATTCCTAAGCAATGATGTCATCGATGACTTGACCGTGATCGATATCCAGTCGTTTTCTTTGCGGCAATTCCAGGCGTCGCGAGTCCAGGCCCAACAGGTGCAGGATTGTAGCGTGGATATCGGTCACATAATGTCGATCCTGGACAGCGTGGAAACCAATTTCATCGGTTGCCCCATGGACCGTTCCTTGTTTCAGACCGCCCCCGGCCATCCACACGCTGAAGCCGAAAATGTGATGATCACGCCCATCGGAACCTTGCGACCCGGGAGTTCGCCCAAACTCGGTTGCAAACACCACCATCGTTTCGGCCAGCATACCACGTTGATCCAAATCCTCCAGTAGTGCCCCGATCGGCTGGTCGACCGCAAACGCATTTTTGGCGTGATTGGCGCGCAGGCCACCATGCGCGTCCCAAGCCCCAGCCCCCCCACCGCCATGTTGGATTTGTACAAAACGGACCCCACGTTCGACCAGCCGCCGCGCGGCCAGCAATTGGGAACCAAACGCTGCCGTTTCTTTCTGCTCCAAACCGTACAGGCGTTGGGTCGCGGCGGTTTCCTGTGCGAAATCAAAGATTTCTGGGATACTGGACTGCATGCGAAACGCCAGTTCGTACGCCGCAATTCGGGCGGTCAGCGCCTGATCGCCCGGGAATTGGTCCGCGCGGAGGCGGTTAAGCGTGGCGATCAATTCCCCACCAGTATCGGCAACGGCCGCGGGCAATGGACGTTCGGGTCGTGCAAAGTCCAGCGGCTTGCCGGGGTCAACACGCAGCGGAACCGCGTCATGCGCCGGTCCCAGGTAATGCCCATCCCTGGCGTTCCAGTATTCGCGCTTTCCCATCGAAATAAACTGCGGCAAATTATCGTTCAACGATCCCAAACCGTAATGCACCCATGCACCCAGGTTGGGAAAGTCGCCATCATTGCGATGACGTCCCGAATGAAATTGGGATTGCGCGCCGTGGTTGCTGTCGGTGGTCCACATTGATCGAATAATGGCCAGCCGATCAACGTTGCGTGCTAGGTGCGGAAACCAATCACTGATTTCAATTCCACTTTCGCCGGCCCGCCGAAAACCGATTTGCATTGGATAAAGCGTGTTGCGTTGATTGCCATTGGCGTCGGGGACCACCAGTCGTTCAATCGCCAATTTGTCAGGGTTTTGGACTTCGGCGAAAGGCGTTTGCGAAATCGTTTTTCCTGCATACCGGTTCAGCATCGGTTTGGGGTCAAAGCTTTCCATGTGGCTGACGCCGCCATTCATGAACAGCCAAATGACACTTTTGGCTTTGGCTGGAAAATGCGGTCTCCCATCGGGGGCGGACCAAGCTGGTTCGGTCGCACTGCTATCACGCCGCAACAGGTTTGCAAGCGCGATTCCCGCCAGTCCGTTCCCCAAGAAAAAACGTCGTGACGTGTTGCAGGCGGCGGGGTCGGTCATTGTTTGCCCATGCGTGAAAAGAGGGATAGAAGTTTGATCAGGGAACGATACGGTCAGCGGAGCGTGACAAAATCGTTATGGTTCAGCAACGTCCAAACGAGGTACTGGCGGGCTTGCGCTGGAGTCAGGCCCTCCTGGTCACGCCACCGCACCAACGCATGCCGACAAGCATCTTGTTCCCGTGTGTCAGGAACGTAGTTCAATAAGCCCACAAAGGCAGCCCGAATGTACCGATTGTCGCTGCAAGCCGCGTCCCCAGTGTCCTGACAATCACGAGTTGCCAAAGCGGCCAAGCGATCGGCAATCGGATCAAGGGCGTCCAAAACCAAACGACTATTTGTCAATGCCAACGCTTGCTGCGGTACGATGCTTTCCTGGCGACGATAACACTCCCCGACCTCGGCTTCGTCGAACATGGTTAGAAAAAGATTGCGATCGTTGTTGGAATGGAAGAAATAGAGACTTCGTCTTGGTGAGCGGTCCTGTTGGCTGGCGGGGATGGAGGGGCCGTCATGCTGCAGATCCAACTGGCCTGCCAATTCCAAAATCGCATCGCGGATGACCTGCGATTCCAGACGCTGTGGCAAACGTCGCCACCAATAACGGTTGTCGGGGTCGGCCTGTTGGTTTTCTGCACGACCTGTGATCGACGAAGATAGGCGGTAGGTTTCCGAAACGACGATCATCCGATGCAGATGTTTCATGCTCCAACCGCTGTCGATCAGTTCCGCCGCCAACCAATCCAGCAACTCCTGGTCCGCCGGTGGTGTTCCCGCGCGGCCAAAATCAAAGACGGTCGGTACAAGCGGTGTGCCAAAGTGCCTGGCCCAAATGTGATTCACGGCCACACGGGCAGTCAATGGGTTGCGTGAATCGGTGATCCAATCCGCCAACGCCCGGCGTCGTCCGCTGCTTTCAGCAGGAAACGAGATTTCGGGATCATCGCTGCCAGACGAATGGAAACGCGTTGCTGACCATTTCGCACCGGTCAGGGGACGGGGAAGCTGCTGCGGATCGATCGGCGCGTCCAACGCGGAACGGGCATCAGCCAACCGCTGCTGCGCGATTTGGAGCTCGCGCGTCAGGTCTTCCGCCGCAGGATCAGACGCTTCGGCGGCTTTCCGTTCGGCTTCGGCCAACCCCCGCGCTGCCACCGCTACTTGTGCCTGGCGTTCGGCCAGAATCGCCTGCTGAAATGCTTGCCGCAATTCGTCGGAGGGATCATCGTCGTCCGCCGCACGCGAATTGTCCGCACTGGCGGCCTGCCCCGCGGACCGCCATTGCAACTGGAACGCCTCGATCCGGTGTATCAAACTGTCTAGGTTTGCCTGGGCAAGTTCGAAGCTGGCAAGAGCAAGCTGCTGCTTGGCCCGCGCACGCTGGAGGGCGGCTTCGGCCTCGGGCACGTTGGTAGGTAAGGCATTGGCGACGTCCTGGGGGAGCCGCAACGGGGTCTGCGGGTGCAGCGGCCGGACCGTAATCTCATGAAAATCGGCTACCGCGTCAAACGTCGTGAAATGCAAATCACCCGCACGACGCGGCATGGGACTGTGCCAAGCCAGCAGCAGTTGGTCATCCAGGTAGACATTGATCAATTGATCGCGGACCAGGACCTGCAATTCATACGTCCGGTTCAACTGAATTGGCATCTCGCGCCGCGAGTTTGCCGGGTAATGGTCTGTTCCCGACTGGCGGTATGCGATTTGGACCTTTGACCCGCCATCGACCGCGCTGACGTAGACAAAATGGTGGTCGCTTGGTGCGCAATCCCCCGCTTCGGAATCGGCAGGCGGCCGGGCCACGTCAAACGCGATCCCGACACTTCGCCAACGGCTACCCGTGTGGGTGGTAAATTTTAAGGTAGCGTGCAGTTGCTGCGGGACGGGGTCCTTCCAGCGAATCACCGAACGTGTCGGACCGTCGGTCCGCTGTCGCAATCGTCCCGATTCCAGATGCCAATCACCGCACAAGGCTTCCCACGCTGGGCTGTCCGACGACGTGAATTTTTCCATTGTCCGGTTGTCGTGATCAACTGCGACCTCCTGATCAGTTGAAGCTTTCGGTTGGATGCTGTTTGACAGCAATGCCAAATCCTGTTTCGCGCGATCAACGGCTTGCCGCGCGCTGGCCCATTGGACCTCCGCTTCTTGGACTGCACGCTCCGCTTCCTCCCGATAGGTCGTCGCCACCCATTGCTGTCGTTCGGGCTGCCAGGCGACCGCTGGCAAGGCGACCGGTTCAATGGCCAGCGGAATCCCACCCAGGGCTTCGGGCAGCCCGGGTGTAATCGCTTGACTGGTGTCAGGTCGCGTCTCCTCACCACGGACAAACAGATAGGTTGGCTGATCTAACAACGCATCAAAAACGCGCGGTAATCCGTGTTGCGTCAGGTCGCTGGAATCTGGCAACATATCCAGCCGCACATGGTAGGGTTCAAAAAAAGCTCGCATCTGGTAGTAAGCGGTCTGCGGCAGCGGATCGTATTTGTGGTCGTGACATTTGTAACAGTTCATCGTCAGCCCCAAGAATCCCTTGGAGACATGCTCCACCGTTTGGTCCAACCACTGATGCCGATTGAAGAGGTTGAAGTGACGCGCCAAAAAACCTGATGCCCTCAGCGAATCGACCTGCCCTGGTGCCAGTTCGTCAGCGGCCAGCATCAAACGCACCATTTCGTCATAAGGGAGGTCTGCATTGAGTGACTGGACAATCCAGTCCCGCCAGTGCCAGATATGAAGTTGGCTGTTCCGCAACTGTTTTCCCAGGCCGTACCAATCGCTGTATCGCCAAATATCCATCCAGTGCCGCGCCCACCGCTGTCCATGCCGTGGATCGTCCAGCAGTCGGTCGATCAACCGCCGATAATTGGTTTCGATCCTCGCGGGATCGTCGCCCAATTCGCTCAGCCAGGCATTGATTTCCAACGGGCTTGGGGGGACCCCCAACAGATCTATGTACAGACGTCGAATCAGTAGCGACCATGGCAGGGGGTGCTGTGGTTGCAGGCCATGACGCTGATGATTCCTGGCAACGAATTGGTCAAGTGCCGTGTGTCCCCAGGCGGTTTCTAGTTCAGGAATCGGCGGTCGAACGATCGGCTGGAACGCCCAATGCGAACCAGGGTCTGGCTCAGGTTGCTCGTCATCGGGGCCGCGGGCACCGGCCTTGATCCAAATTTCCAAACGCCGAAGTTGGTCCACTGACAGGGGCTCGCCTTCGGGTGGCATGCGCGTGTCTGGATCAGGGTCAGCGACGCGCTGCAACAGTAAACTTTCATCAGAGTCGCCTGCCAAAATTGCAGGTCCACTGTCCCCGCCCCGACGCATCAAACCAACCGTATCGACGCGGAGATCCGCCTCCTGGTTCAGTGCGCCGTGGCACGCAAAACAGCGGTCGCGGAGCAAGCTCTTGATTTCGGCCTCGTAATCGATGCCGGAGGCTTCATCGCTCCAAGCATGCAGGCCGTGCAGCGATGTCAGCAGTGCCAAGATCAACAGGCTTGTCGCAGGAATTGCCTGAAGCCAACTTCGACACGAGAAGCCTGTTCTTTTCAAGGCTGACTGATTCATAGTTCACGCCGGGAGCATCGGCCATGGGGTGGGAGGGAACACAGCGTTCCCCGAATGCCAGTCTATCAACTTGGCTTGCGGTGTCAAACGTCGGCCAGCGGCGCGATCGGACTCAACCCAGCTTGCTCCTGGAAATAAAAGAAACCCATCCTCGACGATTTTTTCCGTCAAGGATGGGTCGTGCAGGCAGCAACCGCAGCCACCGTCAATTCAGGCGAACGGCAAACGGATTGCTGACAGATTTAGTGGGCTTGAATCTCAATCCGACGCGCCTTGGCACGTTCTTGCTTTGGCAAGCGAACCGTCAAGACCCCGTTTTTCAGTTCGGCCGAAATTTTGGCAGCATCGACGCTTTCTCCGACAGTGAAGCTGCGTTGAAAGTCACCGACGCCATATTCGCCATACCACAATGTCCTGCTGTCCTGGTGATGTGCTACCTTCCCGTGGATCGTCAAGCGATGATCTTCGAACTGCACGTCCAAGTGCTCGCTCGAAACGCCCGGTAGGTGACCGTACAAAACCCACGCATCATCACCTTCCCAGATATCAAATCGAGGAAGAAAGCATTGTGCTTGCTTGCCGGCTCGGTTGCCGTCGGTGAGATCAGGCTTTGCCGCCTGATCGCCGATCGGTGCGTTCTGCGTGACTGCTGTGCTCATGGATTCACCTCGTCAATTTGTGTTTGCTAGAATGCTTAACTGCGTTGGACTTCGATTCGTTTTGGCCGAACCGCTTCGCTCTTGGGCAATTCGATCCGCAATACGCCATCGTGAAATCGTGCATTGACCCGATCCCCATCGATGTCGCTAGGCAGTTCGAACGAACGGCTGAACGCCCCGTAACTCCGCTCCTGACGATGCCACGTGCCTCCTTCATGCTTGGGAGCGTTGCGTTGACCCTTGATGGTCAAGTGGTTCCCGGTAACGTAAATCTCCAGATCTTCTAGTTCAAAGCCTGGTAACTCCGCTTCAACGTATAGTTGCTCGGCGTCTTCCCAGACGTTTAGCGCGGGGAATGCGTTGGCACCTAACAAGTGACCTAAACTGCCCCCGTCGCGCGAAAACATGCGTTCCATCTCACGGCTCAACCGGCCAAGTTCGGCCAGCGGTTCCCAACGTGTCATTAACATGGCGTCACTCTCCTTTCAAAGGAAAAAGAAGGGTTACAAGGCGTTCCTAAAAACTTACAGTCGTCTTTTCTGGCTCGGGTTGCCGACTTGGCAGCCTCGCCAACTGCGATACATCAGAAATGCAAGATCCGTACCAAATCTTTGGTAGCATCCAAGCAGGCTGGACCGTTTTGCTATCGTCTGTTGGGACGCGCGGCCCCGCTGCTCGGCCAGTGAAAAAAGAGGGGTAGCGAGGGGCAATCCCTACTTTTTGATCGGCAGTTACTCCACCGCTGCCGGCCGTCCCACGATACCTGAAGTTATTCGCGGAGGGATGAAGATGGCGTTCGCTACGATCATGATCAAGCCGAAGGTTTTCATGCCCAGAAAAAGAGCGATGCCTCCGTGGACTGCAACCGCTAACATTAAAACGAACGGTCGCGTCAATTTGGGCCACACCAAAGCGATGTAGAAGACCTCCCAAAAGACCGTGATGTGAACCAGCATGCTGCAGATGCGTGGGTATCTGGCGGCAAACCAAGTAACGTCCAGCGATTGGTACTCCAAGTTCGCGGTCGCAAACCATAGTGCACTGCCGTCCCACCATGTTTCACCCCGCGCTTTCCAAAGACCACCGAAAAGATAGATAACGCAGAGGTGCAACTGCAGCAAACGTGTGGCGACCGTGTTGGTTGCGGTCGCGGTGGCAGGAGGCAACAGCCATCGATGCCAGGAGGACTGCGTCAAGCGGTCTTGCCAGCGTTCACGCAGGACGGCATCCAGTGAGTATACCGAACCGCTGGCAGCGATCATCAAGTACATCAGCATCATTGTGACGACTTGATCCAGTCCGAATAAGGCTCCGGTTAGGCGATGCATATACATGATTTGTATGAACCAGCAGAGCGGCGCGGTGATCCGCGTTGCCGCCCCCACCAGCAAGGCAAAGGCTGCTGCGATGGCAAACACGTGGTGCAACCACAGCAACAACGGGCTTTGAATGTGCCACAGGTAGGAACGCCCCAGGTCGGCGGTGCGCGGGCCGATGGTCCCGATGTGCAGGTCGCGGATCGTTTGATTGTCCAGCCAGGCTTGGTTCCCCAAAAAAGCCAGTAGGTCTAGCGATAACACCAAGTGGGTGTACAGCAGCATCGCTCCCGTAGCGATCCGAATCGCCGCCAGTGTGTGAGGCTGGCTGGGAGCAAACCAAAAATTGTTCCAGTGCCGGACAAGTGTTTGCAGCCAATCCCGTGCCGAATCTGTGACCATCTCCATGCGTGTCATGGCTCGGTTCCCACCTCGGAAAGGATCGGTTCGCCAGGACCGGCAGGCATCACTTCGGGCCCTGGCCTGGCTGCAGGTTCCGGTGACGCCGCAGTCCCGGGAGCTTCCCTCTGTGCCGGGAATGGATTCCGCCCGGGCGGTGCCGCCAACGGCACAGGAAAGCTTCGGTGACGCTCCTGCGGGCCTTCCATCGGTTCACCGTCGTTGTCCAGTCTCTCCAGTGTGTCGGGCAGTTCCGTGAATAAACGCTGGTCTTTTAAACGGACTCCCTGGTCAAGGTACTCCGGAACAAAGGGTGCCCGGTGGGCAATCCTGTGCAGTTCAATGCCCTCCCACGGAACCTGCAACCGGTACCCTAGGTGCCGTCGGTACGAATCACGGATCGCCTCGTATTGCTCACGACTGGCTTTCCAGGCCCGCGTTTCCGCTTGCTCGTCCTCCCGCAAACCCTCTGGCAGTGACGCGGTGTGTACATTGTTCAGGAATTCGGTCAGCATGAAGTGACGGTGATACAACAATCGCGGACGTTGCCGCCGAAGATCAGGAAATCGCAATTGTTGCGATGTGCCATCGGCCTGCTGCCAGCGTGCCTCCAGCAAATGACTGGGCCCCGGGTCGGGGGCAAAGAATGCATAACCATGGCTCAAATAGGTGAACTGCGCGTACGGCCTGACCGGCCGATTGAATGCCATTCCTGCTGGTGAACCTTCGATCCCAAATCCCAGCCGAGTGATAAACTCCACGGGTTCGCCAACAACTGCCCACAAGTGCCATAGCACAAGCAAGGAAACGACCACTCGGAATCGCAGCGAAGGCAGGAGCGGAGCCGTGTCTTCGGCAGGCAGATTCGGTAAGTCGGCGGCCGGCGTGGTGGCCCTGCGAGGATTATGTCGTGACACGGCGACCTGACAACGATGGGGTGGAAGTCGATCGGAATACGTTCTGGTCGCCTAAGGTACTCGCTGCCATGCAGTTGTCGAGTGGTTCGGTTGGCACCTGAGCACAGAATACCTGGTAACACAAAAAAACGCCGTGGCTGGAACTTCATCCTCCACGGCGTTCTGGTGAGCATCGGTTTCGCAATCAACCTATGCAGGTAGACTAACGAGCCGCAAGGGTCGTCTCGGCAGAGTCAAACTCGAAGGAAAACTCCGGTGTCGAGCCAGCGACCAAGTCTAGCGTCTCACGCTTCGTGATACGCTGTCCATCGCGTTGAATCGAAACTTCGATTTCGTAACCAGACCAGGTTTCACCCGCATTAAGCTGCTTGGTACGAAATGTCCGAACTTCCCCTTTTGCCGCCGTCGGGTTGCCCGCCAATGTCACCTTTGCGTCTTCAGGAACGCGAAGGGTCAGGGCTGTTTCAACGCCGGAGGACGCCTTGGAATCGAAAACCAATCGTTCCTTGTCTCCCGCACGGACCTTGACGGTTTTGGTTT
>SLFV01000375.1 GCA_007124075.1 Roseimaritima sp. | reverse complement strand
GGGTAGCCGCCCGGCGACATGGCGATGAACCCCGGTAAGTTTTGGTTTTCGCTGCCCAGTCCGTAGGTAATCCACGAACCGACCGACGGTCGCACAAACCGCGATTCGCCGCAATTCATCAGCATCAACGACGGTTCGTGATTGGGAACGTTGGCATGCATCGATCGGATGACGCAAACGTCGTCAATCATTTCCCCCACATCAGAAAACAACTCACTGACTTCAATCCCATTGCGTCCATACTTTTGGAACTTGAACGGCGACCGATAAGCCGCCCCCGTCTCCCGTTCCGTACGCAGGTTATTCGGCAGCGGCTGGCCGTGATACTTGTCCAACGCCGGTTTGGGGTCAAACGTATCGACCTGTGACGGACCCCCATTCATAAACAAGTGAATGACGCGTTTAGCCTTGGGCGCGAAATGCGGTGCCCTGGGAGCCATCGGGTTGGGATGATTAGGCATCGCCGCATCGGCGTCCGAAAGAACACCCGCCAGTCCCAGCATTCCCATTCCCACCCCACTGCGATGTAAAAATTCTCGCCGCGTCGCAGGCAGGTTCGCTAGCCGAGCGATCGCTTGATGACTGGAATGTACTTCAGATCCCATCGTTTTGCCTAAAAGTTTCTAGTCCACAAAAACAAATTCATTCGATAATAAAAGCACCTGAACCAGGAGCGCCCATTGATCGATAACCGGTCGCGGTTGCTGCTGTTGCGAAGCCGTTAAAAAGTCATCCTTCGCGCTCCAGCTATCACGTGGGAGGTCGTCCCCGCTTTCACTGGCCAGCGCCTGAATGAACGGAGACCACTGAAAGCTATCAAACGCAGGACCGCTGCGACAATCGACGATAAAGTCCAAGACTTCCCCATGCCCTACCTGAATCTCAGGGACGGCGGT
Source organism: Roseimaritima sp. (assembly GCA_007124075.1). GTDB lineage: Bacteria > Planctomycetota > Planctomycetia > Pirellulales > Pirellulaceae > Roseimaritima. The sequence goes on along the minus strand of SLFV01000375.1, from coordinate 2,144 downwards.
CCGCACTTCGCTTGCATGGGCAACCCATTCGTGGAACAAACCCTGACGGTTGGAGACCAAGCGAGCACGAACACCGTCTCCCTGTTCGTTTTTGTGAATCAACCGCCCGCGCAATCGAACCTTCCCTTCCAACGGCGAGACCCAGCGCCGAATCACCGAGTGCTGCGAGGCATTACCGGGATGTCCCGCGGTGGCGCCCAAGCTGACGTACCCAAACTCAGGATCCGGATAGGTATCGGAGATTCGCCAATACTCTCCCGTGAAGTGCGGCAGCGGCGTGAAATGCGTCTGCTGTGTTGCTCCGTCGAAATAGCCGTAACCGAATTGCCAAGCTGCCGCTGCGGGGGCCCCTGCAGCGAGTTCGACCTCGTCCAGCGATCTTGCAACGGTCAACCCCAAAGTGTCTGCCAAATCGGACTCCGGTTCCAGGAACGTTTCCGACCACCGCAGTTCCTCCGCACTTGGATCCCTCGCCAGGACGCGACGAAAAAGTTGTGTAATCCGCTGCGGGGTAGAATGGATTTCAGCGGTCGACCTCGCAACCTCGCTGGCTTGATCCAGCACGAACTTTGCGTTCATCAAAAACAACGCTTGCTGCGGCACGGTTGTTTCCGCACGGATCGCTTGGCTGGCATCGGGGCTGGGCACATCAAAGCTGGCTAGCAGTCCCGGAACATCCTCACGATCCACGTAAGCGTACAATGCCCGCCGGGTTGCATCCTGATGAATCATGACCGATCGGCCGCCAATGGTCAGGTCCAAACGTTCCGCCACACTTAATACGCGATCACGCATCGGTTCAAACTCCAGACGCCGTGGAGGCATTCTCCATAACAGCCGATTTTCGGGATCGGTCCGATGCGCAGCCGCACGAAAACCGCTTGCTTGCTGCCAAGTCGCGGACAGCATAATGGTCCGCTGCAACCGCTTGATCGACCAACCATCTGCGATGAATTGCCGCGCCAGGTAATCCAGCAACTCGGGATGGGAAGGGGATTCACCGCGAGTCCCAAAATCGCTTGCCGTGCGCACCAACCCGGCCCCAAAATGCTGCTGCCAAATCCGGTTGACAATCACCCGCGCGGTCAACGGATTGTTCTCGCTGGCGATCGCTCGACCCAATTCAAGACGTCCGCTGCCATGCACAAAAGGTTGACCCCCGTCCACTTGCTCCAGCACTTGCAAGAAACGCCTCGGAACCGCATCACCACGATTGCCAGGTTGGCCACGGCGAAAGATAACCGGATTCTGCGGTTTGGGCTTATCCACCAGCACCATCCCGCGGGGTGGCGCGCCTGGATGGGTAACCTCCAACGCACGCACTTTCTGCAAGCGGCGATTGTAATCATTCCGCTGCCCCTGATCTAAATGGGCAATGGCTTGTTGGAAGTCCAGGGTGGTGGGCGCATCGCTGACCAGCATGGACGCCAGCAGGTCACTTGATGGCGTTTTTGCTCCAGCAGTCTCATCGCTTTGCTGTTCGCTGTCCTGGAGTTGTTCAAACAACGCCTCCCAGTATCTGCCAAAGTGGCCAGCCGCTTCGACCATGTCGGCAGGCGGGTCCGCCTGAAAGGCCGCCAGCAACGGTGCCGGAAAGTCGCTGTCGGCTTCGGGCTTTTGCGAGATTCCGACCGCTTGCTCCTGGAATTCCGACGGTTGGAGACTTGCCAGTTGATGCCACAGCGCCCACACCGGATGAGACTGATCGGCGAAGCGTCCCACGTACGACTTCCAGCGTTCGATGGCAGGACGCAGTAGCGGGCCGCGAGTGCCTTGCAGCGGCACGTTCCCAGCGTTGTATTGTGGTAGTGACTTCGCGAGATATTCCAGGTAATCCCCAACACGCTCGCGAAGTTGTTGCTGAATCTCCTGTCGCTTTTCCTCCACCCACTGGTCGACTTGTTGCTGCTCGGCTGCTTGTGCGGCGATAAACTCAGCGTGCGCATCCTCCGGAACCGGAGTCCCCAACAAAGGCAACTCCGACGGTTCTTCCGAACTGGCGAACACCCCGTACAGCGAATAATAATCGGCTGCCGGAATCGGATCGTATTTGTGATCATGGCAGCGGGCACAGGTGACTGACAAGCCCATAAAGCCTCGGGTGACCACGTCGATCCGATCATCGATCCGGTCATGAATATTAT
>SLFV01000558.1 GCA_007124075.1 Roseimaritima sp. | reverse complement strand
GCAACGCCTGCCACCTGGATGCGGCGGAGAGCATTCAATTAATCCGCCAGGATGGTGGCTGCAAATGCAACGACCACTAGAAAAACATATTCTTTACGATTTCGCTTCTATTTGTTTTCTCTCCTATTTTGAAAGGTAGTCCTCCATGGCTAACAACAACGAGGCGCTGGGCATGATTGAAACCAAGGGCTTTGTGTCTTTGGTCGAAGCCGCAGACGCCATGATGAAAGCCGCCAACGTTCAGTTTTTGGGCTGGGACAAGGTCGGCAGTGGTTTGGTCAGTGCGTTTGTTTGCGGTGACGTTGCCGCAGTCAAGGCCGCCACCGACGCGGGGGCTGCCGCCGCAGGTCGTATCGGTGAAGTGGTCAGCGTCCAAGTGATTGCGCGTCCGCACGAAGACATCAACAAAGTCCTGAAGACGAAAATGCCTGGTTAAATACATATTCCTGGGCTTCCAGCCGGAGCCGCGTGTTTTGTTTGATCGGCCTTGGTTATTTCTCACACTGTAGCGACATCAATGGCCAAAAAAGCAGTTCGTCGAAAAGCATCTGATCCTTCTCCTTCCAAACCATTTACAACACAACGAGATTTTGTAATGAACAATGCAATCGGACTAATTGAAACCAAGGGGCTGTTGGCCTTGATCGAAGCCACCGATGCGATGGCGAAAGCTGCCAACGTGGAAATTGTCAAGCGCGTGGACATTGGTGGCGGTTTGGTCACCACCGTCGTCAGCGGTGACGTAGGCAGTGTCCGCGCGGCGGTCGAAGCCGGTGCAAACGCGGCAGCCCAAGTTGGCGAGCTGGTTGGCAGTCACATCATTCCGCGACCAGCGGACGGTCTGTCGGAAGCCTTTTTGGCTTGAACGGTACGTTCTTTTCAAACGGGTTACGGAAATAGGCATATCCAGGAGCGGAAAGCCATGAAGGTCTTGGTGGCAAATTTAGGCAGCACCAGTTTCAAGTATCGTCTGTATCAGATGAGCGACGAAACGTGTTTGGCTCGCGGTGCGGTTGACCGCATCGGTCAATCGCTTAGTGAATGCAAAGTTACGATCGGTGATTGGTCGGACACGCAGACCCTTCCGGTCCCTGATCATGGGGTTGCCGTGACGGCATGCTTGCAGCAATTGACCGATCCCGAACATGGCTGTTTGTCGCATCCGGAGGAGGTTTCCGCGATCGGTTTCAAGGCCGTCCATGGGGGTCGCATTTCGGGCGTGCATGTGATTGATGCGGAGGTTCTGGCAGCGATGGAAGAAATGAACGCAGCGGCACCAGCGCACAATCCTCCTTACATCGCGGCAATGCGTGCGTTGGGAGAGCAGGTTCAGGGAATCCCCCTTGTAGCAGCCTTTGAAACCGGATTCCACCAAACGATCCCGGCCGCCAGAAAAAGGTACGCGATTCCCGAAATATGGACGGAAAAACTCCACCTGCAAAAGTGGGGTTTCCACGGTGCCAGCCATCGTTACATCGCGACTCGAATGGCTGAACTGCTTGGCAGGACCACGGGCAGGATTATTTCTTGCCATTTGGGAGGCAGCAGTAGCTTGTGTGCGATTGAAAACGGGCAGAGCGTCGCCACGACGATGGGCATGACGCCGCAGACCGGGCTCCCCCAGAACAATCGCGTCGGCGACTTTGATCCTTTCTCCTTACCCTTGCTGATGCAGCACACCGGGGAAGACCTAACACAAACCTTGCATCGTTTGGCGACCGAATGCGGATTGTTGGGCCTTAGCGGGAAAAGCTCCGACATCCGTGACATTGAAATCGCGGCTCTTGCGGGTGACGCCCAGTGCCAAATGGCTCTGGATGTGTACGTTGCTGAAATCCGCCGTCAACTTGGTGGCATGCTGGTTGCGTTGGGCGGGGTGGATGCTATCTGCTTCACTGCCGGCATTGGCGAAAACGGGATGAACATACGTCACGCGGTTTGTCAGGGGCTGAGCGATCTGGGGATTGAATTGAGTCCGGAAAAGAACGCCTCCCCCGCCGTCAATCCGATGGGTGAAGCGACCATTCACGCCGACTCCAGTCGCGTGCAGATTTGGATCGTGCCCACGAATGAGGAGATTGTTGTTGCGCGGCAGTGCTGCGAAGTTTTACAGCGTCACGGTTGATGCGGTTATGTTTTGATTGCTTAGTATTTCATCGATTTTTTTCATAGTTCTCGAACATCCATCACGCGTTGGCATTCAGAGTCTTCCATGTTTATTGCTCGTGTTTCGGGATCGGTCGTCAGCACCCAAAAGGTGGCCTCCATGACGGGACACAAGCTTTTGATTGTCGAACCCTATCGGTTGGACGGAGAAAGCCGTGGCAGTCTGGTCACGACCGGGCGAACCTTTATCGCGGTTGACACGCTGGGGGCGGGCGAGGGTGATTACGTATTAATCACGCAAGGCAGCAGCGCTCGTTTGACTCCGGAAACAGGAAAGCTGCCTATTGACGCGGTGATCGTCGGGATCATTGACAAAGTCCACGTCGATCGCAAACCCGTTTACGAACGCGAGTAACGAATTTTGCTGACCTGACAAGTTTCCTCCATCCACGAACCTATTTTCGTTCCAAGTGAATCCTATGCAGTATGACGAGAATCTAATCCGCAACGTCGTCGCCCAAGTATTAGCCGAGGTGGGGCCGTATCCCGCTGGTAATGGAAAACATGGCGTTCCAACAAGTGGCAGTGGTTCGGGGAAACCGGTCTCCGGGGGCGGGGGAACACGAGGTGTGTTTACCGATATTGGGCAGGCAGTCACAGCGGCTAGGACAGCCTTCGAACAATTTCGGGGATTTACGATGGAGCAGCGCAACCGGGTGATTGCGATCATTCGCGAGATTGCAATCAGCCAGTGCGAGGAATTAGGGCTGATGGAGATGGAAGAGACACAGATCGGTCGTCCCGAACACAAGATTGAAAAACTGAAAACGCTTGGGGAGCGCAGCCCGGGGACAGAATTCTTTCAAACACAGGCCTTCAGTGGTGACCGTGGTTTGGCGGTCATTGAACGGGCACCCTTTGGGGTTATTGGTGCGATTACTCCCGTGACCCACAGCTT
>SLFV01000329.1 GCA_007124075.1 Roseimaritima sp. | reverse complement strand
GTTCCGGTACTGATCCGCGGCGAAAGCGGTACCGGAAAGGAATTGGTGGCCAGGGCGTTGTATCAATACAGCCATCGCGCCGACAAGCCTTTTTTGGCAGTCAATTGTGCGGCGCTGCCCGACAGTTTGCTGGAGAGTGAACTGTTTGGTCACGAAAAGGGAGCGTTCACGAGTGCTGATTCCCGTCGGATCGGGAAATTCGAACAGTGTAACGGCGGGACTTTGTTTCTGGACGAAATTGGGGACATGTCACCCAACGTGCAGGCGAAAGTGTTACGTGTACTGCAGGAGCAGCGTTTTGAACGCATCGGTGGCAACAAGGTCTTGGATACCGACGTGCGGATTGTCGCGGCGACCAATCAGCCGCTGGAGCGGATGGTAGCCGATGGCGAATTTCGCGAGGATTTACTGTACCGTCTTAACGGGGTCACGATTACGTTGCCTCCGCTTCATCAGCGTGGGCAAGACATCAAACGCTTGATTCAGTACTTCCTTTCGCAGGCCAAGCGAGAGATGGATAAGCCGGACTTGCAAGGCCTAGCACCGGAAGCGGTGGAGTTGTTGGTCAATTACAAATGGCCCGGAAATGTCCGGCAGTTACGTTCGGTGGTCCGGCGCTGTGTACTTGATAGCTTTATGCCGGTCATTACTCCCGACCTGCTGCCAGCGGAATTGTTCGATATGAAGTCAAACGGCGCGGCGACAATGGCCGACAATCGATCAATGGTGGACGATGCCGAGGTTGGCTCGAAATCAGTGCCTCCTGGCGCGGGGCTTCCCGAATTGGTGGAACGACGCCTGAGCGAGAAGTCTACCGATTTGTATGCGGAAGCCTTGCAGTATATGGAACGCTATGTGCTGCTGCGGGTGCTCCGCGAAACAAAGGGAAATCAAAGCCAGGCGGCGGAGATCTTAGGAATCACCCGGGGTAAATTACGAGACCGAATCCAGGTCTACAAGATATCGCTAGGGAGTGATGTTTCAATCGATTCGCAACAGAATTGAACATCTCTGCTTGATTCAACGGAGTTCGTGGATGAACGAGTTTCAGAAACAGCGTTTTGCCGAAGCATTGGAGCGTTTGGCAGGCGACAGCGAGTTGCTGTGCGGCATGGCAACGTTGGTAGCCGACGATGCACGGCACGCGTTGCAGGACCTTGCCGACGCGGTCGCTGGCCACCAGTTTCCCAAAATCACCGCGACAGCGCATCAACTGAAGGGAATGTTGAGCACTTTTGAAACCGAGTCGCCGCTGACGGAACTGCAGGAGGTGATCATGACGGCTCGTGCATCCGATGCGGCGTTGGTCGAAGACCAGTTTGACCGGATCCGGCCGGCGCTGTCGGGTTTAATTGAAGAAATCGCGGAGTTATGCACTTCCAGCGGTTGACTGGAAGTGCGATCAATAACGCGCGGTTGCTCGTGCGTGACTAACCCAAGTCAAGGATGTCGAAACCCTCGCGTCGTTGCCGGGCGAAGAAGCCAGCGGCTTGATCGTCCCCGACAATTTGCTCCGACTTGGGATCCCATTTGATGGTCCGATTCAAACGGCCTGCAATTGCCGCCAAATGGCAGGCAGACATCGCCTGGACATGCGTGAAAGGATCGGAAACCGTCAGACCTCCCTCGCGGATACAGCGATAAAAGTTGTGCTTGTGCCCCTCAAACGGCTTGCCCTTGTACAGCTTCACCAATTCATCGGGACCAAACTGCCCTTCGTCCCAGTTTTCCTCGACCGGAGTACCACTGATCCGACCGCGGTTAACGAACATTCGTCCCTTGCTGCCCTCGAATAGCACGCCGTTTTGGCTGCGGCTATCGATGATCATTTCCAAACCATCATCAAACAGACACTTCACCGAAAAATCGTGCGATGTGTTGTACTGATCTTCCACAGTCGCATAACCATTCTCGTACGGAACGGGATGCTTGACATCGGTCCCGTCGAAACTGACCGGCCCCTGTCCTTCGCCATTGCGTCCCAGGGCCCACATCGCAATATCGACGTGATGGGCCCCCCAGTCGGTAAATTTCCCACCGGAGTACTCGTACCACCAACGGAATTCGTAATGACATCGTCGCTCGCGATAGGGGACCTCGGGTGCCTGTCCCAACCACATGTCCCAGTCCAGTTCAGCAGGGGGATCAACGATAGGAAACGGACCGCCGGTGGGACTGCCGTTGATACCGACGGTGACCTTGTGGATGTCGCCCAGCAGGCCTTTCTGAACCATATTTACCGCGCGCAGGAAACGATCGCGATCGCCCCGTTGTTGCGTACCCACCAGGAAGGCCTTATCGCTGTGCTTCTGGCAGGCTTTGCGGATCAGTTGATTTTCTTCTAAAGTCAGCGTGAGCGGTTTTTGGCAAAACACATGCTTGCCCGCCTCCAGAGCCTCGACCGCGATTTTGATATGCCAATGGTCCGGCGTCACGATGCTAACGACATCGATGTCGTTGCGCTCCAGGACTTTGCGATAGTCCTTGTAAGCGTCGGCTTTTCCCTTGCCGATTTTCTCGTCATTCCTTGCTCGTTCCGCGTGGCGAGAATCAACATCGCACACCGCAACGATATCCCCAAAGCCGGCATGGCCCCGCGCATCCCCGGTCCCCATACTGCCGACACCGATGCAACCAATTTGTGGTCGATCATTCTTGGAATCATTGGCAAACGCCTTCTGCGTCCAAGGGAAATACGGCACGGAAGCGACCGCCCCGACAGTCAAAGCGGTCTGAGTCACAAATTGGCGACGACTGGCCAAAGTCTTCTTGGGCATGGGAAGGATTCCTTCGATACTGGTGTAAGCAGTTGAGGGTCGAATCGATCGACCGCGGAGTCTGGGTACCGATGTGGCGATATGCACCAAGATATCAGCCAGGAAGGAAAAATTCCACTCACTAAGGGCCCGCTTTCGCAGTTTTTAACTGCCCGTGCCAGCAAGGTTTCCGAGCGTTATAGTCATTCCTCGGCGGCCGGTGGTAAGCGACCGGCATAGAATAAGGCGAGTTCATCGCTCCTGATTTTGAAAGTTGTTTCGGTTAGGAGGGAATTCCGCCTACGAATCGTCTGAATC
>SLFV01000139.1 GCA_007124075.1 Roseimaritima sp. | reverse complement strand
TTTGCCAAGGCTTGGTACAAGCTGACTCATCGCGACATGGGGCCCGTGCAACGTTGCCTTGGGCCCGATGTTCCTGAAGCTCAGTTGTGGCAAGATCCGATCCCAGCGTCCGATCATCCCTTGGTCAACGCCAAGGATATCGAGGATATCAAACGCGAGATCCTTAAGTCCGATTTGTCGGTCTCTGACTTAGTATCGGTAGCTTGGGCTTCGGCTTCGACATTCCGTGGCACCGACTTTCGCGGAGGTGCCAACGGGGGGCGAGTACGACTGGCGCCCCAAAAGGACTGGGAGGTCAATGAACCACTGGAGTTAGAGAAGGTTTTGGCCGCTCTTGAACGAGTCCAAACGGACTTCAACCGAGCCCAAGGCAGGACAGCAAAAGTTTCACTCTCAGACATGATCGTACTGGGGGGGGGCGTTGGGGTCGAACAGGCTGCAAAAAAAGCTGGTTTCGATATCAAGGTACCCTTCTTTCCAGGGCGCACTGATGCGACGCAGGAAATGACGGATGTTCAATCCTTTGCGGTGTTGGAACCGACCGCCGATGGTTTCCGCAATTATCTGCGAGAAGGGCATCGTCATTCGGCCGAAGAATTATTGGTTGATCGCGCTCACCTGTTGACACTGTCGGCGCCTGAGATGACGGTCTTGGTCGGTGGTTTACGAGTCCTTGGGGCGAACAGCGGCAATACCACGCACGGAGTATTCACCGAAAAACCAGGCTCGCTAACCAATGATTTTTTCGTCAACCTATTGGACATGCGGACCCAATGGATCAAGTCTGACGAGAACGAGAATGTGTTCCAGGGTGTTGATCGCGAAACGGGTGACGTACGGTGGACGGGTACCCGAGTCGACTTAGTGTTCGGGTCGAACTCGCAATTGCGAGCGTTAGCCGAAGTGTACGCCAGCGATGATGCCAAGGAAAAGTTCGTCAAGGACTTCGTTGCTGCTTGGACTAAGGTGATGAACCTGGATCGCTACGACTTGGAGCCCTCGCTGTAACACGAGGAGATCGAGAGGTCGGAGGAAGGTCAGCCCCCTTTTTCAACAGGATCCTTAGGGAAAAGCGGGGCAACCGCTAGGCCGCGAACCGCGTGTTGATGTTTGGAAAAGTCGGTATCCTCATAGGACAGCCGACTCCATCGGCAGCATGAAATGCCAATGCATGATCGTTGCTGTTACCCGTGCAGATCTAGCGGCAAAGCCCGCTGGCAATTTGCGGATTTATTGGAATCTTTTCTCGCTGACGGTCGTAGGCGGTCGGCTAAACGGGTATTCTGAAACCTACCGTTCCGACCACGCAAATCTGACCAAAGCCGACAAATGATCTAATGGCTTGCTTTGCCCATCGTTATCGTCCTTGCGATCTGCCACCCTCTGCCTGTTGCCAGCCAGGAGAAGACCCCGCAGATATCCATTTGCAGGAGGCGACGCCGATAATCAAGGCGGGCAAACCGCTGTTCATTGACAAACCTGCTGCTGGATCGCTAGCCGAGGTGCTTGCGATCTTTGATCTGGCAATGCAGCACGGCATGCCCTGCCGGTACCCTGGTTCCGCTGCAAGAAGTCTTGGCAAAGGCCCGCAAGTCTCTCGATCAATAGGCTGTTGTCCAAGTTGACTGATCTCCGCGATCCATTCCCCCCCCCCCACCAACCCGAAAAGGAAATCCCATGCGTTCACTTTCTCGTCGGCAGATGCTGGAAGAGTCGATGTTGGCCACGGCGGCCACGGCGGCCATGGCTGCGACCGCGTCTGTGGCTGCCCAGGCTAGTTATGCAGATGAAATATCGACAGGCAATCCCAGCAACCGAGTCCGAGTCGCGGTGTTGGGATGTCGAATTCGAGGCAAACAACATGTCGCCCAGTTGGCCAAAGTTGCCGACTGTGAAATCGCCTACGTCTGCGATCCCGACCGTGATCTAGCCGCGGAATTGGCCGCATCGGTTGAGCAACAGCAGGGTAAGCCACCGCTGGCGGTTCAGGACATGCGACGTGTTTTTGATGACAAAACGGTCGATGCCGTTTTCATTGCAACCCCCAATCATTGGCACGCGTTGGCGGCGATCTGGGCGATGCAATCTGGCAAGGACGCGTATGTGGAAAAACCCGTTAGCCACAACATCAGTGAAGGGCGTCGTATCGTTCAGGCGTCAAAAAAGTATAACCGCATCTGTCAGGGTGGAACTCAAAATCGATCCAACATGGCGCTGGCCGCGGCGATCGATTACATGCAGGCCGGCAAACTTGGTAACGTGAAACTGGCTCGTAGCATCGTTTACGGCCGCCGCGGTTCGATTGGCGCTAAAGGGAATTATGAAGTACCGGCGAATGTCGATTACGACCTCTTTCTCGGCCCGGCACCACTTGGCCCGCTGACGCGCAAGAACCTCCACTACGACTGGCACTGGGATTGGCAGACCGGCAACGGAGAACTTGGCAATAACAATATCCACTCGATCGATATTTGTCGCTGGGGCCTGGGGTTGACGGGGCTTGGTCGCTCCGCGATCAGCTACGGCGGCCGTTTTGGGTACCAGGATGCTGGGGAAACGCCCAACACCCAAGTTTGTATCTTCGACTATGGGGACAAGACGATTATTTCCGAAACACGCGGTTTGAAAACCGAACCCTTCCGCAAAGGATTTACTGGCGGTTGGTTGTTCCACGGCACGGAGGGATCGATCGCGGGTAATTCGTTGTTTGATCATGACGGAAAACTGGTCAGCACCTTTAAGGCGACCCGCCAGAGCAAGAACCACTTCGCCAACTTTATCGACGCTGTACGCAGTCGCAGGCAGGAGGACCTCAATGCGGAGATCACCCAAGGTCACCTTTCGACGGCGCTCTGTCACATCGGCAATATTTCGTGGCGTCTGGGCCACCAGGCAGCCACTGCGGAGATCCATGAACAGCTTGGCAAGCTGACGATCCAGGCCAATCCAGACGAAACGCTCGACCGGATGGCCGCCCATCTTGCTGATAACGAAGTCGATCTCAATACGTATCGACTCGTGCTCGGTGCGGTTTTGTATCCCGATTCTGACAAGGAAGCCTTCGTTGATAATCCACAGGCC
>SLFV01000130.1 GCA_007124075.1 Roseimaritima sp. | reverse complement strand
GTCGTGCAGCAACAATCTGAAGCAGCTTGGCTTGGCTGCGCATAACTATCACGACACGTTTAATTCGCTTCCATCGGGTTACATCAACGATTATGGAATCGCTCAGAATTTTCGAGGTCAGACCTACCAGCATTTTACCGCCATTCGACACAATGCCGGTTGGTCGTGGTCCGCGTTGATTGCTCCGTTCATGGAACTGACACCCCAGCACGACACCTTGCAGGTGCGAATTGGTCACGCAGCGATGTCGTTAAATGATCCGGTCGTTATCGCAGTTGCGGAGACACCGGTACCTACGATGCGATGCCCCTCGGCGGACGGCCCTCCCCTCATGACCGTGGGAGAACGTCGCCCAGCGAACCTAAACGGAGACCGAATCTCAATTGCGGTGACCAACTACATCGGCGTCAATACGGGTCGCGGTAATTTAAACATCGACAATCGCCAGAATAATGCAAACGGGGTTTTCTTTGCTGACAGTCGAATTAACTTTCGTGACGTTACCGATGGGTTGAGTAACGTTTTGATGTTCGGGGAGCGTAGTTGGGATATTTTTCTTCCCCGCTGCCAAAGCAGGGCAATTAATGGTGCCGGCGGGATGTATTCGGTGACTGCCTCAGATCAGATGGAGCACCCAAATCGGGGTGATGGGAATGCATTAGGTGTGGCGGGGTTTGGGATCAATTACGACCATGTGGCCAACCCATGTGACAACCTTTGGCAGTTCAAGTCGGGATTCTACTCCCGGCATCCCGGAGGCGCGCAGTTTACCTTGGCAGATGGTTCGGTTCGATTCCTGCCCGAGACGATTGATTTGGTTACCTACCGTCGATTGTGTAATCGTCGAGATGGCAACCCGGTCGAACTGCCCTAGTAGTTCGTGATCACTCATTTTTCGCTTCGAATTGGTGGACTCGGGGAACGTGCCGACGCCCGCCAGTTCGCAGCGCTTTTGGTGTAATTTAATCCTTCATGCCGCGTAGGAATTGTGCAATATGTCGCGATGTTTGTTTGGTGTTTTCGCAGTAGTTTCGGTCGTCTTTGTAGCAGGCTGTGGTGGGGACGGATTTAACCGCGTTCCTGTTGCGGGTACGGTCGCCTGCGAAGGCCTTGAGAACCCATCGGGATATGTCGTGGCAACACCTGCGAGCGCGGGTGCCGGAGCACCGAATTCCTCTGGCAGCGTGGTGGATGGCCGCTTCGCGTTTGCGGAGGGACAAGGACCGGTTGCTGGCGAATATCTTTTCGAATTCCATTTCCAACAGTCGTCGGAAGTGACTCAATCCGAAGATGGCGAGCAGGAAACGGGACCCACCGTGGCGTATCGAACGAAGGTACAAATTCCCGAGGGTGGCAGTGAGTCACTTTCGGTTGAACTGTCACAGCGGGACCGTCTGCGGGACGACGGCGGTTACTAAGGCGAGCCTCAGATAGAATTTACGGACCCTCGCCGTGTCCTCTTCCGGATACTCATGCTGCCTCGGGCAGGGCGAGGGGACAAGGGAATCTGCCGCTTGGCGAACATTGCCTGGGGCATCCACTGCCTCGGTTAGGATCAGGCCTCCTGCCGATACCGTGCCAGTAGCGGTGCCAAGTGGGGTGCGTCCAACAGACGGCACATTTCGACGGCCGTGGTTTGGCCACGAAGGATCCTTAATTCTGCAGCTTCAACCAAGGTCAGCATGCCAGACTGCACGGCGATGGTCTCCAGTTCGTTGGTTGGGGCGCCATTGATGATGGCTTGTTCCAAATCGTGACTGTGCCGCATCAGCTCCGGCAGGCAGGTCAGGCTGGCGAATCCATCCTGGCCCTCGCGGCAAAGCCGGGGGGACGTGCCCGCCAACCGCTCGCGAATTCGTGGGTTGGTGGTTAAATCGTCGCCACTGGCAATTTCTTCCGCGGAAGCTTCGTCCAGTCTTCGGAACAGACGTTGATTGATCACTGCAACGAGCGTGCTGCCCAGAAACGCAGGATTCACCTGGTATTGTCGCATGACACTGATTGCTTGGGCACACGAATCCGCGTGAACCGTGGCGAGGACCAATTGACCGCTGGAGGCAGCGCGGACCGCGGTGGTGGCGGTCTGATGGTCGCGGATTTCGCCAATCATCACCACATCGGGGCTGTGTCGAAGTACTGCGGAAAGAAGTTCACTGAAGTCTAATTTCGCTCGCAGGTTGACCTTTGTTTGATTCACTCCTCGCAAGGGATGTTCGATCGGGTCTTCGATCGTATGAATCTTTCGCGTCCCATCGTTGATATGTTTCAGCGCCGCATACAAAGTGCTGGTCTTTCCACTGGTAACCGGCCCGCTAACCAAAATCAAACCGTGCGGTTCCGACAAGATCTGCTGCAGATCCTCCAGTTCGTGGTCGTCAAACCCCAAAGCACCAAGGCCACTTTGAAACCGGGTCGGATCAAACAAGCGGATCGAAACATCCTGGCCGTAATGGGTCGGAAGCGCGCTGAGGCGAAAATCGATCGGTTTGCCGTCGTCCGCCACCGTGGAACCGCGGCCTTCGACGGGATGAACCACGTTCCCGGCCGCCGCGTCGGAGATGGCACGCAAATGGCCTTGGAGCTGATTGCCATAATGGCGGGCAAGGCGACGAACGATCCTAACCGATCCCATGATTCGCATCGAAACCGCGACTGAATTTTCGTCGTCCGAGATAAACAGATCGCTCGCTCCTTGTTCCGCTGCCCATGCAATCAGGAACGGGGCATAAAGGTCGACAGGTGCCAGTTCCGTTTCGCCTTCGATTTCTTCAAACTGAATTTTCGATTCGCTCATTATTTCCACACAGGTACCTTGGAAGTTCGACCTCAACACAAACGTCACCACCGAACATTCAAATTGTATCGCAGCACGCCCGACCTGGAACTAGGACGCCGTTGATACCGTGATCCATGGTGCGTGTTCGCCGTCCAATCCGCACAATACGCGCAGCCAGAAACAATTGCCGACAATCGACAGGCAATCTGCATGGATTAGCGATGATTTGCGATCCAGGAGGACGATTCAAATTACGGCCTATGCAACGGACACGAAGACTTTGAGCTGGCGTATCACAGTGACCCGCAGGACTGCGGTCGACGGGTTGCGGATGGCGGCTTTGGCGTCTGGCATATCTCCACGTAACGCCAGTCTGCAGTGTCTGTGACGGTCATGTTGTCGAACCTACCTTCCCCTTTTGAAAAGGACCTTCCCATGCGAACATTTGCTCCCGTTTTGCTGGCCGCTGCGATGATCGTTAGCAGCAACGCCAGCGCCAGCGCTGGCCTATTTGGCCGTCACGTCGGCGGATGTGACAGTTGTTGTGACGCGGCTCCAACCTGTTGCCCCCAACCAAGCTGCGGCTTCGAGCCAGCTTGCGGTTGCGACTTTGATCCCTGCTGCCGTCCTTCGTTGTGTGATCGTCTGCGCGGCTTCTTCAGCAAGCGAACCAGCCACTGCTGCGAGCCCGCTTGTGGTATCGAGCCCGCTTGTGGCTGCGAGCCGGTTTGCGCACCCGCACCTGCTTGCGGTTGCGAGCCCGCGTGTGGTTTCGAGCCCATTTGTGACCCCTGCAAGCCAAGCTTGTTGAGCCGTCTGCGGGCCCGTTTGCATCGCCATAGCTGCTGTGAGCCAGCCTGTGGGTTCGAGCCAGCTTGCGGTTGCGAGCCGACCTGCGGATTCTAAGCGAATCGCCGAGTTCGGAATTCCGTCGGATACGTTTCGACGACTAAAGCTCGCCTTTCCCTTGCGGATTGGCGAGTTTTTTTGGATTCCTACAGAAATGCATTCAAAATTCAGCCGAGGGTCATGCTTTCTCCCTGTTCGCGCTCAGCCGCCGTAATGGTGAACATATCGCGAATGAGTTGCTGATCGCAATCTCGCTGCTGCACCTTGCGACGTTGGAACATGCGCGCTTGCGTACTGATCATCACCTCTGCAGGAATTTCAGCCGTTTGTCCAAAAAGTCGTGCGTAATTGACAAAACTAGGCACGTTGCTGGTCACAAACCCGTACAACATGCTGGCCACGCCGATCACTTTTCCGGTAAAGATTCCGGTATTGATCGCTGTCTTGGCATAGTCCCCCATGACGCAGCCCATGAACTGCATGTCCGTGGACACGCGCTGCCCTTGGTATTCCATATTGATTTTGCCATACGTATTTTTTAGGTCGCTGTTACACGTTCCGGCTCCCAAATTGATCCAGCTACCTAGGTAACTGTGCCCCAGAAAGCCGTGGTGCTGCTTGTTGGAAAACGATTCGATAATCGAAGCCTCGACCTCGCCGCCAATCTTCACCGTACTGCCAAGCGCCACGCCGTCCTTCAGCGCTGCGTGTTCGATGATTCGGCTACTCGGTCCCGCGTACACGGGTCCACTGAGGTAGCAAAACGGTCCTACCTGCACGTCTTCGTCCAAAAGAATCGGTCCTGCCTTTGTGTCGATGATGGCATGTGAACCAATTTTCGCACCGGAGGCTACAAATACGCCGTCCTGCATTTGCTGGTAGTCACCTTCGAGCAGCCGTAATTGCAGGTTTTCCGCCATCAAACGCATGTGCCACTGAACGACGTCGTGGGGCCACTGAAAACTGGTCAGCCGTGCGGCGGTAGCCGGTTGTTGCTGCCCCGCAAGACGTAACGCTTCAATGAAACTGCACGCTTGGTCGCCTCCCTGGGCTGGGGAATCGGATTGCCACCCCGCTGGCACGACTGCCGCAAGCAGTCCCGTCGGGTCACTAATCTGACAGGGTTGGGACTGTTTCATCAGTTGAGACAAGACGCTGGCATTGCTTTGCGAGGGCACCAAGCGAGCATTGACCAGCAGAAGGGGACCACGGGCTAGCGGGTCACTGATGGGAGTGAGCTGATAATCCAGTTCTTGGATCGTGGTCAAATGAGGCCGGACGTAGGCTGAGACCGGAGATTTCAATCGTTGCAACCAATCAAGCAGGCTGAACGAAGCACAGTGGATCGCGTAGGCGGGGCGGCCCGTGGTGATGGGGGCCAATTGGGCTGTCAATTCATCCTCAAAACAAACAATCTGCATCGCAACCGTACCTCCGAAAATTTCCCTTGGGATGCCTCTGGTCTCAAGCCAATGTCTCCGAACGCCCTCGAATCGTATAGTTGTGGGCGCAGCGGTTCTTGCCTCGGGTCGCCACGCATCGCAGCCAGCCCGGCAATAGCCTAACAGGTTTGGGGCAGGCGGCAGAACGGGGCTATTGGCGACGGGAAAACCACATCGCTCTAGACAGCAACTTGAATCGAGTGCTAAACCTAACCCAGGCAAAAAGGGGGAGGAAGAACGAAATGGCGCGTTCTGCTGGTATGGTAGCGTCGAACTTGGTCATCGGATTGCTACCGATCGTGTGCCTCATCGGCTGTTCCAATCAATCATCTCCTGTCCGCGACCAGTCGCGTGGCGGAGATCGACACTTGCAGCCCCAGGGCGATAGCTACGTCACCGTCCCGGTTTTCTACGCGACCGATCGGCTGCCGGCCCGGCAGCCCCGTCCCAACTTGCGGCTTAACATGCTGCTTGGCCTAGTAGCCGTGATGCTGACAGGCTTGGCCGTGATGATTGCGGTTGTCCGCAAGCGGATTGCGCTCACCTCGACTGCACTGGCATGGACGGCCCTTATGGGCGGCGTGGTGGCGATCGTAATTATCGGGTTGGTCGGGCAGGTGACCCGGTCGGCAAAGCACGCGGTTCGCTATTCCGATAGTCGTGGCGTGCTGGTTCGCGGTCTTAGTGAGGTCACCGTTCCGGCGAGCCATCAACCCGGACGGGTTGAACGCCCGAGTATGTTACGGTTGGAATTCCGCGAGCGGCAGGACCGGCATATCGTCATGACCCGTGTGACGGAACTGAGCGAGATAGAGTTCCGATCCCGTCTGTCGCATTCGATTCAAAAGAGCGACGATCGTGACCTGTTGTTATTTATCCACGGCTATAATGTCGACTTTGAATCTGCGATCCGGAGAACCGCTCAGTTGTCGGTCGACCTTCCGTTTACGGGAACGCCGGTCTGCTACAGTTGGCCCAGCGTTGGCAAGCTAAGTGGCTATACGGTCGACCAAAACAATGCGGACTGGACAGCTCCCCATCTGCGACAATTTTTGCTGGGATTGATTGCCGAAAGCGGTGCCGATGCCGTTCACGTAGTAGCACACAGTATGGGAAACCGGGCATTCTTGTCGGCGATCGAGCCGCTTCAATGGAAAACGCCTTACCTGAAGTCCCCCGCGCTAGGTCGGGTCGTTTTGGCGGCTCCCGACGTCGACGCCGACCGTTTCCGCCGCGATTACGCGCCCGCAATCGGTCGACTGGCCCAGCAGGTTGTGCTGTATGCTTCGTCTGACGACCGAGCGCTGGTTGCATCGCGAGCGATCCACGGGTACGCCCGCGCCGGGCATAGCGGTGCGGATCTGGTGGTGGTCCCGGGTTTGGAAACCGTTGACGTCAGTGGGATCGACCTAAGTCTGCTGGGGCATAGTTATTACGGGGACAACCCAATGATCCTGCAAGAGCTGAGCGAGGTCCTGCAGATGGGGCTACGCGCAAATGAGCGGAAACTTTTGTTGCCGCAGGGGCAAGCCCCCAACCTTTTTTGGCGGCTGTCCGCCCACTTGCTGACCCAAGCCGATGCCCCACACCCCTAAAATGAAATGCTGACGAACCACTAGTGGGTCGAGAAGTAAACAATGCCGCACAGACAGGAATGTCTGTGCCACCGGGAGCACAGGCATTCTTGCCTCTGTACAGCACGAAGCCCCAAAATCGCTTGCAATTCCGAGATTAGCTTGCAATTCCGAGATTAGGTGACGTTTTCCATGCAAGGTTAATTTCCATGCAAGGTTAATTCCTTCTCGGGCCACTAGGTGGGTGTGGACGCGCGGTCTGGGAGGTTTACGCACGCAGAGAAGCTTTGGCACACGAAAACAGATGGCTTGGCTCGTAGCAAAACAAACACGCTGCTTCTATGATACGGTTGCGGTAGCGAGAACAACGTCCACAATGCTTTGTGATTCATGGCAATCCCTGAAGGCTCGGAAATCACCATCACTGGCGTAGGTGCACTGACCCCCCTCGGGTCGAGTGCTGATACTACGTGGCAACGGTTGTGCAATGGCGATTGCGGTATCATTAGCTTGCCTTATATCCAAGACAAATCAGCAAAGTACTCCATCGGGGGGCTGATCCCTGATTTCGATCCGAAGGAGCATGTTCGCCCCCGGAAATCGCTTAAAGTGATGGGTCGCGAATTGCAAACTTCATTTGCGGCTTCGATGATGGCTATCAGCCAAAGCGGGTTGGAGGAATACTTCCAGCGGCACCCCCAGTTCAAGCGACATCGGATCGGTACCGTCTTCGGCTCGGAGATGCTGTACGGTCCGCCTGCAGAACTGGAGGATACGATGCGAGAGGTCTCCGGGACCGACGGCGCGGAGTGTTTAGGAAAGTTCGGTGCCGCCGCAATCCGGCAGATCTATCCCTTGTGGATGCTGAAGTATTTGCCCAACATGGCGGCTTGTCATGTGGGGATTGCGGTCCAGGCCTTGGGACCCAACAACACGATTTTGCTGGAAGACAGTTCTGGTCCGGCCGCGTTGATCGAAGCGGTTTCGTACATTCGCCGGGATGCGTCGGATATCGTTATTTGTGGCACCACTGGCAACTGGATCAATGAATCGGGAGTCGTTTACCGGGGTGCCAACCCAATGGCGGTGCCTGTCGATCCGGTCACGCGCTCGATCCGGCCGTATGCTGCCGATGCAACCGGAGTCGCCGGCGGTGAAGGTGCGGCCAGCTTGGTGCTGGAATCGGGTCGTTTGGCCAAACAGCGTGGGGTGCGACCGTTGGCCAGGTTCGCTGGCGCGGCGGTTCGCTTTGTGCCGGCAACGACGCGTGGAAGCCAGCAGGCAATCCGGCTTGCGATCGAAGCGGCCCTGAGCGATGCCGGTTGCCAGGCCAACGACCTGGGGATGGTGATATCGCACGCGATGGGTGATCCACAGCAAGACCAAGCCGAATTGAAGGCGATGGCACAGACGATTCCAGGGGTTCCCGTCTGTGCCCCGATCGCCGCTACCAGCCACTGCGGTGCCGCAACGGCAGGATTTCACCTAACACTGGCCGTCCTGGCGATTCAACACCGCACGATTCCGCCAACACTAAATGTCGCGGACTTGGGCCCAGATTTTCCGCAGCCGATATTCTCCTCGCCCCAACCGCTTGAGAAACCACGGGTGATGGTCCTGGCGCATACCGCTCAAGGCCACGCCGCTGCGGTCATTTTCAAGGCGTAGGGGGAGCGGTTCCAGGAAGTGGGGCTGAACGATCAAGCCGATGGAGGCAGTAAAGCCAGAACATTAGCACTTGGACGCGCGATCACGTGGGCAGCGATCAATTTTCCCAACGCCCCGACGCGAGCCTGTCCCGCTTGCACGGCCGCATTGACGGCTGCTACATCTCCTTTGATCACCACTGTGATGTACCCACCGCCAAGTTTTTCTTTCGCAACTACATCGACATTGGCCGCCTTGCATGCACTATCGATTGCTTCAAAGACGGCGGTGAACCCTTGTGTTTCGATAAAACCGAGGGCGTACGAGGGAGAATCGGTCATGGGTTTGGCTTGTTCAGGAAGGGATGAAGGAGAACGAGGTGACGACTCCAGAACAACGTTCTGTTCCAACAATGGGCTGCGTTCCTGCCGACTTAAAATGCCTTTGTCGTAGGCGGATTTTTCGGGACGGCTGATCAGCGAAATCTGGGGTGAAACGCCAAACGTTTTCGCGATCGCGTGACCCGCTTCCAACGCAGCCTGGACCGCGTCGACATTGCCCCGGATCTTGATGACCGTTCCCAGAAAATCGTTCAGTTCGGCTTGCACCAAGGAAACTTCCGCCGCCTTTTCCATCGCATCCAGCGCGACCATGGCGGGGGTGAATCCGGTGACTTCCAGAATGCCAAGGCTAATATTCAAAGGTAGACACTTCCCAGCACGATGGTTTGCACGAACGGCAGCACTTCGGAACGGTTCTTAAACCGCTCTCGGCTTTTCCTTGACAGACTCTGCCACGCATTTCTCCCAGCCGTTCGCTTTGCGGCGGGTGAGAAAAATCAATGACGAAGCTATCGCCGAACCGTTCGTTAGATACTAATTACCGAAGTACCGCTGCCGCAATGAAATCGATCATGTTTTTGACACTTCTTCGGCAATCCCGCCCCCGGTACCGGCTTTGGCGGTCAGACCTCCCGTTCTGGCGACGCTGGTTTTTAGGCCGGAGGCAACTGCAACATGCGTCTCCACGCACTAACCTGTCCAAGGTGCATCATGATGTGTCCGCCCAAATAGAAGGCGTGCATCGATCCCATGGTCGCAAATTTGCTACGCATTTTTTCATTGGGATTGGGGGATGCGTAGATTTCGTCGCTGGTTTCCGCGATCGTGGCAATGGCAGCCCGGTGCGCTCGGAAAAATCGTTCCATGATCACACTCATCGGAGGATAAATGGTTCCGTCAGGATCATCCACACACGTTACGCCATTAAGAAACAGCCCCAAATCCTGCTCGGACGGTTGATAGGGACTGGCGTCGTTTCCCAGTTCCGCGATGATCCGCGGGGCGTAGATTTGCAGATGACCAAACACAAACGCGGGATGGTTGGACATAACGGGCCCATTCGCCCCGGGAGCGAGTCGTGCGAACAGTTCGGTCGGAAGCTCCTTGGTCAAGCGTTCGGCATAAGCGAGCGAAAGGTTGGCGGATTCGACGATTGCCGCGGAGATCGTAGGCATTGTGGATTTCCTAGAAAGCAAAAAACGGGGCTACCCGATCCAAATGATGAAAGGCTTTGACTTTTTCGACCCTTCGATTGGCCGATAATCAAAAAATATTCAACTGGTCGCGGGCGTCCTCAGTCATCATATCCTGACTCCAGGGCGGTTCCATGACGACCTTGATCTCCGCTTCGTGGACCTCCTCCATCCCCTCGACAGCGGACTTTGCCCCGGCAACTAACTGCGGTCCGGCCGGACACATCGGACTGGTCATCGTCATTTCGACGGTAACGAAATGTGTCCCCGCTTCATTGGCAGGGTCGATATCAACCGTGTATACCAAGCCAAGATCGACGATATTCACGTACAGTTCCGGATCGATGACCTGTTTCAACGCCTCGCGAACTTTATCTTCACAAAGTGCCATAGCTACCTACCACCCAAAAAGGAAAATCAATCATACTCGCGAACCTGACGGGCAATCGACCGTCCCATGGCTTCGCGCACGCTTTCGATCGTGATTCGGTCAAAGATCTGTTGAAAGAACCCACTAACAATCATACGTGTCGCTTCCTTGCGAGTGAAGCCTCGGCACTGAGCGTAAAAGATCTGTTCCTCGTCCACCTTGGTCGTCGTGCTTCCGTGAGTGCAGCGGACGTCATCGGCTTGGATTTCTAGGCCCGGAATGGAATCGGCCCGCGAGGTCGTGGACAAGACCAGGTTGTCGTTCCGCTGATAGCCGTCGGTTCTCTGCGCGTCCTTGTCGACTTTGATCATGCCGCGCCAGACCGTGCGACTGCGATCCTGTTGCGCGGATTTGTACAGAAAATCGCTGCGGCAATGGGGGGCCACGTGGTGTTGCAGTGTGTGGTAAGCGATGTGCTGTCGCCCCTCGGCAAACATCACCCCATTGACTTGGCAGGAGGCACCCTCACCAACCAAGCGAACGGCCTGATTGACTTTCACGAATGCACCTCCCATCGCCGCGGTTGTCCATTGCAAGGACGCGCCGGAATCGACACTGGCGGTCTGAAAGGCAAAGTGTTGCGTCTTCTGCCCCCATTCTTGCAAATCGACATAGCGTAGCCTCGCTCCCGGCCGAAGCACGATCTCCAGGGCCCCCAGGTGCAGGCCGCCAAAAGCACTGCTGGCGCTGTTGGATTCACGCAGAACGGTGGCTTCCGCCCCCGCCTCCAAGACGATCAGCGTGTGGCCGGTATCACTGCCTCCGTCGCTTAAGAACGAACCCAAGTGCAACGGTTTTTCGATTACAATCCCGCGGGGAACATACAGGAAGTGTCCCCCTTTGAACGCGGCAGCGTGCAAAGCCGCAAATTTATCGTAGTCCCGGTCAAACAACGAAAACAAATGTGGCTGAACGAGCTCAGGATGTTCGGCAGCCAGTCGCTCCAAACTGCCAAATAGAATCCCCTGTCCTTCCAGTTCAGGGTCCAGGCGATCGTTTACGCAATGACTGTTGATCGTTTCAATCTGGCCACATAAATCAACATTCCGTGTCAATTGATGCGCCGCGTCAATCCCCTGCGATGTGTGTGAGGGAAACAGATAATTACTCAATTGAAACAATCGCAGGTCAGAGCGAATCCACTCCTCACTGCGACGCTGCGGCCACGCCATCGCCTGGAAGCGTTCCCATGCACCTCGGCGGATCGCAAGCAGCCATTCGGGTTCATCGCAAGTCGATAAAAACGCTTGGAA
Source organism: Roseimaritima sp. (assembly GCA_007124075.1). Taxonomy (GTDB): domain Bacteria; phylum Planctomycetota; class Planctomycetia; order Pirellulales; family Pirellulaceae; genus Roseimaritima. The sequence goes on along the minus strand of SLFV01000130.1, from coordinate 83 downwards.
TCCAGCGGCGTCAAATGCCAGATCCGGGGAAGTTACTTGAGTCATGAATCACTATTTTCAGAAATACTTTGGGCTTTATATCG
>SLFV01000362.1 GCA_007124075.1 Roseimaritima sp. | reverse complement strand
GCTGGGGATCGGCAAGATCAAATTCCGCCAACGGCTTGAATTGATTGCCGCCCAGATGCGACAGGTCGCCCAACGATTGTGGTTTGGCGATCATCAATTCACGCCGTTCGCCATCCTGTTCGATTACGCCGCCATTGAGTGCCCTGTAGGGTAAGCGCGGATCGATCTGAATCGGTTGTCCATTGCGATCTAGGACGCTTTCCCCCTGCGGCGCGACCAACCGCCCCGCGGAATCGAACACAAAATTCCCGGCTCGCGTCAAAACCTGCTCGCCCGCCTTATCGATGACGAAAAACAATTCTGGATCGTTGATGGCGAAATCGGTCGAGTTCCCCGTTTTGCGGATCGGGCCGACATCGAACTGCGTTTGCGCAGCTTGCAGCGTCACGCCACCGCCTTGATCGTCCGCCCCGCCCAAACCTGCGGGCACCTGCTGCTGTTCAATCAGTTCGGCAAACCGAGCCTGCATGATGGTGTGTTGCGGCCGGTAACCAGGTGTTTCCACATTGGCCAAATTATTGCTTAATACTTGCAAACGATGATTCTGTGCATTGGCTCCCGCCGCCGACAAATAAACACCGTAGGGCATCGCTCACCACCAAAATCAAACGTCTTTAGAAGAAAAACCGTAAGTTTGTGTAGCAAGCCTGGGGAACACGGAGCAAGAGCAAATGAGTGAACCTGGATCGATACGCGTTTTTGCGCCAGCGAAACTGAATTTATTTTTGGAACTGCTGGGAAAACGGCCCGACGGTTACCACGAATTGGAAACCGTGATGGTGGCGGTCAATCGCTATGATCGCATCCAGATTATCCCGCGTGACGACCCGCAAATTCGTGTGATGACGCGGTGGCACCCAAGCAACGCGGTTTGGCGACAGCATCTAGGCCAGTCGGCCAGCAAACTGCTGGAACTGCCTAGCGGACCGAGTAATTTGGCTTACCAGGCTGCCCAGTTGATGCGTCGGCACTGTCAGTCGCAGCAGGGGTTCGAGCTAAAAATTGAGAAAACGATTCCCGCCGGGGCAGGCATGGGAGGGGCCAGCAGTGATGCGGCCGCGGTTTTACGCGGCGTCGCTGGCGCGCTGAACGCGAAGGTCGCTCCCGAAACGATGCACGATTTAGCCGCACAACTGGGAAGCGACGTTCCGTTTTTCCTCAACACCCGCTATCCCGCCGCGATCGCTCGGGGGCGTGGCGAACGCCTGCAACCGATCCCAGCGTCCGCTTCGATTTTCTTCGTTGTCGTCTTTCCGCCGAGGAGCCTATCGACCGCGGAAGTATACCGAAAGTGCCTGGATTGCCCAGGTTCCGCCAGGTTAGGAATGTTGTCAACTTTTTTGAAAAAAGGTGACACGAGAGGATTGGCGGGCATTATGTTTAACCGCTTACAGCAAGCTGCTTGCGGTCTTTTTCCCGAGCTGGCTGGTTTGCTGCGGCAGATGGAGCAGATCGGTTTGGCGGGGTGTCAACTGACAGGCAGCGGGTCGGCTTGCTTTGGGCTGGCACAGCACCGCTGGCATGCCCAACGTGCGGTCGCACAGTTGAAGGCGAGGGGGTTTCGGGTTGCTTTTGTAGCCAATCCGATTGTCATAGCCGCATGATCAAAAGGTACCACTAAATCGTGATTCGCAGCACAGCCGACGTCTTGGTCCTGCCGTAGCGCCGGGGGCCGAGATCGACGGGGGAGAGACCGGTGGATGAATATTACCGAGGTTCGCATCAAGTTGATGGAGGATTCGGAGGACCGCTTGCGAGCGTTCTGTTCGATTACCTTGGATCAATGTTTTGTGATTCGTGACTTGAAAATCATTGATGGGGCAAGCGGTCCGTTCGTGGCCATGCCCAGCCGCAAACTGACGACGCATTGCCACCGGTGTGGCTACAAAAATCACCTTCGGGCGGCTTACTGCAATCAGTGCGGAGCAAAGTTTCGCCGCGAATTTCAGTCGCAGTACGACACACCTCAGAAATTGTACGCCGACGTGGCTCACCCGATTAACAGCGAATGTCGGGAATTAATCCAAGCTGCGGTGATCGCGGAATTCCAGGCCGAACTGGATCGTGCCGCCCAGCCCGGCTACCGTTCGCGGTACGATGACGAGTTTGGCGATTGCGACTCCCAGTCCAATTCCTCGCCGGACAGCGGTCGATCGCGGCCGGAGTCGTCCGGCGACCCGTCGCTCAATCTGATAGACGCGCCGGCGCGACAGTCGCCTCCCAAGCCCCACTTTCGCTCGTCACCGCCCGATCAAGCGGCAACGCGGGACCGCCAGCGCAACGACGACCAGGACAGCTTTGGCGCGGGGATCTTTTGATACGAGCTTGTGATTTTACACTCGTCCTTTAAACTTTGGCGATCATGCCCACCATCCGTCAACTGCCGCCCACGCTCGTTAACCAGATTGCTGCTGGCGAGGTAATCGAACGCCCCGCTTCGGTGGTGAAGGAATTATTGGAAAACAGCGTGGATGCGGGTGCTAAACGGATTGAGCTGTTAATCGAAAAGGGGGGGACGGAGCGGATTCGCATCAGCGACGATGGTTGTGGCATCGCGGCGGACCAGTTACCCCTGGCGGTTACCAGTCACGCCACTAGCAAACTGCCCGACGACCAATCGTTGTTTCACGTTGGTTCGCTGGGCTTTCGTGGCGAGGCTTTGGCGTCGATCGCGTCGGTGTCACAGCTTCTGATTCGCAGTCGTCCGGAAACGCAGAGCGAAGGGGGCGAACTGCAAGTACGCGGGGGCGTGATCGATCCCGTGGCACCCTGCGGCTGTCCCACGGGGACGGCGATCGAAGTTCGCAATCTGTTTTTCAACACCCCGGTGCGGCGCAAGTTTCTAAAGACGCCGCAGACGGAGCGGGGGCATATCGTGGAAGCCTTCACGCGAATTGCGTTGGCGCACCCTGGTATCCATATGGTGCTGAGCAACGACGACCGGACGGTTTACGACCTGCCGCCAACGCTGACATGGGCCGAACGGATCGGTGTTTTTTTTGGTCAGGAGATCGCCGAGGCGTTGATTCCGATCGAAAATCACGACGGGGAAATTCGCATCTCCGGCTACGTCTGCCAGCCAGCGGTCAGTCGTGGCAACAATC
>SLFV01000030.1 GCA_007124075.1 Roseimaritima sp. | reverse complement strand
CCTGCAAACCGGCGTCGAATTAAAACGTCAGACAGATCAGTATACCTTCGTGATTGACGTTGATTACTTTCGCACAAAGGCGGGTGGCTTGCTAACGCAAGATGCAGGTCGAGCCGACTTTGGCCTTGATCGGATGATCGCGGGCAGTCCGTGGTCTGCCTTCGGCAAGCTGGGTTTGGAATGGAATGAATTTCGACCGTTCGATATCCGAGTGAACCTGAACTCCGGTGCGGCGTATCATTTCATCCGTGATGACACCACCACTGTGGTGGCCCGCTTCGGTGCGGGTGCGTCGAAGCAAATTGGTGCACCGGACGACTCGTGGATTCCGGAAGCCTTGTTCGGCCTGGAAGCGGAGCACCAATTAAACCGCCGTCAAAAATTGAAAGCCAAGGTCGATTACTTTCCGGACTGGAGAGATTTTTCCCGTTATCGCTTAGTGTCAGATTTGTCCTGGGAAACGTTGCTGGACGAGCAAGATAACCTGAGCCTGAAACTGGCAACGACCAACCGTTACGATACCAACGCCCAGGGAGCCCTGCCACGCGACCTGTTCTACAGCATGTTACTGCTGTATAAGTTTTAGAGGCCTGTTAAAAAACGCGGCAGACCGTCGGAAAATTCACTGTGATTTGAAAAGTTGAAAGCCCAGCTTGGCAATCCGATCAAACGCGAATCTATTTGACCAAGTCGCCCACGATCAACGCTGGCTAGACTCGGCGTGGCAACGGCAAGTCCGGCGTAAATTGTTGGCGTGGTTCCGCCAGCAGGCACGGGACCTGCCATGGCGAAAATCAACCGACTGCTACCACGTTTGGCTCAGCGAGATCATGCTACAGCAAACACAGGTTGCCACGGTCATCCCCTATTTTCAGCGGTTCGTTCAAAGATTCCCGACCGTCCACGAACTGGCAGCGGCCTCCCAGGAGGAAGTGTTGCAGTTATGGGAAGGTTTAGGGTATTACCGCCGAGCTCGACAACTGCACGCCGCCGCGAAGACGATCGTCGCGGAACATGCGGGCCATTTTCCCCAAGATTTCCAAAGCGTATTGGCGCTACCCGGGATCGGTCGCTACACGGCGGGAGCGATTCTATCGATTGCAACCGGCCAGCGATGTCCAATCGTCGAGGCCAATACACAGCGTTTGTTCAGCAGGCTGTTGGCGGTCACCGCTCCGTTGTCCGAAGCCAGGACGGTGCGGCTATTGTGGCACTTCGCGGAAAGCATCCTGCCGCAGGCATCGCGGCAGGAAAACCGAGTTGGCAGTTTTAATCAAGCGGCGATGGAACTAGGCGCGTTGGTTTGCACTCCCAAAGCGCCCAAATGCTTGCTGTGCCCACTCCGACAAGAATGTGCTGCATACGCCCAAGGATTAGAAGACCAGATTCCAGGCAAAGTCAAACAGGTGCAATACCAGGACAGGACTGAATTTGCTTTACTGGTTCATTCGATGCAGCGTGGCCACGCAGACGCACCGTTACGATACTTCGTGTATCGCATTCCGGAACAGCAGCGTTGGGGTGGGTTATGGGATTTTCCAAGGTTTGGACCGCCTGAGGCTCATTCATTGCGGGATGCCACGCAAGCGATTCGGCGTCGCTTCGGCTTGCAGGTCTCACCGCAGGAACCTCTCCCGCCGATGCGCCATGGCGTCACACGTTACAGGATCACGCTACACGCATGGCACGCCGTCGCTGCGCGGCAGGTCGGCGCGGGGGAGCGGCAGCGCTGGGTGACCGCACAAGAGCTTACAAAACTGCCGCTTAGCGTGACGGGACGCAAACTGGCTGAGATGCTGAATTAGAATCCGTCCCCCCCTCGCACTACGCAACCCCGGCCAACGCCGAAGACGGGCTTTGCCTCACGATTAATCCGTTTTCCAAGCGAACCGTGCGATCGACGCTGGCCGCGATTGATTCGTCATGAGTCACCATCACAATGGTCAGACCATCTTCGAAATTCAAACCCCGCAGCAACGCAAGTATTTCATGCCCAGTTTCCGCGTCTAGATTCCCGGTTGGTTCATCCGCCAGCAAAATGGAAGGTTCGGACATCAATGCCCTCGCGATTGCGGTTCGCTGCATTTCGCCACCACTCAGTTCGCTTGGCTTGTGATGCATGCGGTGTCCCAGTCCAACCCGATTCATCAATTCCGTCGCCCGCCGTCGGAGCTGTCCCCGATTGCGAAAGTAGGACCAAGCACTGTGGCTGATCATTGCCGAAGTCAAAACGTTTTCCAATGCCGACAACTCGGGCAGTAAATGGTAGAACTGAAAGATAATCCCGATGTCACGATTGCGAAATGAATCTCGTCGCTGTGGCGAGGTGTTATCCAAGCGATCGCCACGGAATAAAACCTCTCCCGCGTCGGGTCGATCAAGCGTTGCCAGCAGATGCATCAGGGTGCTCTTGCCACTGCCACTACGCCCCACCAACGCGGTGATTTTCCGCTCTTCCAAATCCAGGTCAACGCCTCTCAAGACGGGGACTTCGATACGATTTTTATGGTAACTTTTCACCAATCTCTTGGCTTGCAGCAATGGCGTTACAGACATGAAATGCACCCATTTTCGAGATGATTGAAATCCAACAGCACGATACCGGCGACGCGATTATTCATACCGCAGTGACCGGACGGGATGCATCCTCGCCGCCCGCAGCGCGGGCAGCACACTGGCCAGAACCGCAATCATCACGGCACCACACATCACCCATCCGACGGTAAGGGGCTCCACGATTGTCGGTATTTCACTGAAGTAATAAATGGTTGGATCAAAAACCTCCTGCCCCGTCACCCGCTCCACCACTGCCGCGATTGGATTGATGTAGGCCACGAAAACCAGCCCACCAATCATTCCTACACCAGCCCCTACGATTCCAAGGGTCAAACCGTAGGACAGGAAAATACTCATCACGCCACCGCTGGAAGCGCCCAGGGCTTTCAACGTACCGATGTCACGTGTTTTTTCCACAACGATCATGAAGAAGGTGGCCAGGATGCCAAACCCGGCAACGGCGATGATCAAGAACAACAGAATGTTCAGGATCGTGGTTTCCATTTTTACCGCTGCCAGCAACGGCCCCTGGAGATCACGCCAGGTCTGGACGTTAT
>SLFV01000426.1 GCA_007124075.1 Roseimaritima sp. | reverse complement strand
CCACCCGATACGCGAATCGTAGGCGTTTCGCGCAGTCCGTTCCAGCATCAACAGTGGCGGGAAATGCTTGCGGAATCGACAGAAAAGTTTTTGGGGCAGGAGTTCAAACGAAAGGATTGGGAAATCTTCAGCCAGCAGATTTTCTACCATCCCGGAGACATCGGAACAACGGCGGACTTCGAAGCGCTCGCGAAACTACTCGCCGAAATTGAAAATTCCGAATCGGTCGATCGCACGTATTATCTGTCGATCAAACCTCAGCTTTATCCGCTGGCGGTGGAACAGCTTGGCGCAGCGGGCTTGAACCAAGAGCACAATGGAAGGCGGATCGTGATCATCGAAAAACCGTTCGGGACGGATTTGACATCTGCAACTCAACTGAACGGCTCGATTCACAAAGCCTTCCATGAAAACCAGGTCTACCGAATCGATCACTATCTGGGCAAAGAGACAGTTCAAAACCTGTTTGTCTTGCGTTTCGCCAACAGCATTTTCGAACCGCTCTGGAATCATAATTATATCGACCATGTTCAGATTACCGTCGCCGAAGAGGTGTCGGTTGGTCGCCGTGCTGGTTATTACGATTCGTCCGGCATTTTGCGGGATATGTTTCAGAACCATTTGCTGCAATTGCTGATGATCACCGCCATGGAACCGCCAGCTCGTTTTGACGCGGATTTAATTCGCGACGAAAAGGTAAAGGTGTTGCATAGCGTCCGCCCCAAGGTAGGCGGGGATTTTGCCGCCGAAACCGTTCGTGGCCAATACGATGGCTATCTGCAGGAGGAAGGTGTTCCTGCAGGCAGTCCAACCGCTACGTTCGCAGCGGTAAAACTGCATATTGACAATTGGCGCTGGCAGGGCGTTCCCTTCTATCTGCGGAGCGGCAAGGCAATGTCGTGCCGGACGACGCAGATTGTGATCCAGTTTCGCGAAGCACCACATCTGTTGCTGGGCTCGAAAACCCGTGTCCCAACGGCGAATCAATTAGTGATCCAGGTCCAACCTGCCGAGGGAATCCAGTTGCACTTTCAATCCAAGGTGCCCGATACGGAACTGAAGACCAAACTTAGTTGCTTGGATTTCCGCTTCCAGCAAGCCAATGGTAATGAATCCATGCCGGATGCCTATCAGCGATTGCTGTTAGATGCAATGAATGGTGACGCCAGCCTGTTTGCACGCGGTGACGAGGTGGAATTGGCCTGGGGGATCATTGACCCAATTCTGGCAGCCTGGTCCAGCCCCGCCGCGCCTCCGCTGCAGGCATACCCGATCGGACAGTGGGGCCCCACGCATTGCAGTCAATGGATGCAAACGCAGGGAAGGGAATGGTTTGACGTTTGTCCAATCTTGAAGGGATAGGTTGATTACCCGGCAATGGATATCCTGACCAGTCGCACCAACCCCCGTCTGCGTCACGTTGCTAAATTGCGGCAAGGGCGTTACCGCCGACAACAAGGGCAGTTTGTGGTCGATGGGCAGCGTGAAATCAGTCGTGCTTTGGCGTCCAGTTTTCGGTTGCTGGAATTGTTCGTCGTGGCGGATCGGTATGCCAACTTCATGGCCGACGGTTCGCAAGCAGTAGGCAACGCTCGCAAGGCCGACCGCCTGACGCTGGTGGGGCCAGACGCTTTCGTAAAGATAGCCTATGGCCAGCGCAACGAGGGCATGGTAGGGGTTTTTGCGACGCCCGCAGAGACCTTGTTGGATTCTGCACTGCCTGCCGATGGGATCGTATTGGTGGCGGATAGGATTGAAAAGCCAGGCAACCTTGGGGCGATTTTCCGTTCGGCTGACGCGGCAGGGGTAGATGCCGTGGTGTGTTGCGAGTGTGGTACCGATCGGTTTCACCCTAACGTGATTCGCGCTAGCTTGGGTGCGCTTTTTGCCCTCCAATGTGGTGCTTACACCGCAGCGGAAATCCAAGCTTGGCTAGCCCGCAACCGCTACCGCTGCTTCGCTGCTCGGGTTGACGCGCCGCGCGATTTTTGGACGGCCGATTTAACGGGAGCAGTGGCCCTGATCGTCGGCGCGGAAGCGACTGGCCTGCGCGAAAACTGGCAAACCGAAGCGGTTTCGATCCCTATGCTAGGAAATGTGGATAGCCTAAATGTATCGGTCGCCGCCGCCCTACTGGCGTTCGAGTCAAGGCGTCAGAAACAGTGCTAGCCGCTTTATTGGCAGCTTCGCTAAAATCGTTAATGCTTGGCCAGAACGATTCCGATATCTAACACGGGCCAGTGATCTAATCGATACTACTGGTTCGAATTGAGGTGTGCCAAGGGGGGTGCATTCTAGTAATGGGTATGTTAGGCCAAGGATGTGGCATGCTACAACGCAAACGAACGCGATCGCTCCGACGCAATCGTCGGCAGGTTTCTCTGCACGCTATCCTGCTAGCCGGTGTGATCCCAGGCACGTTGCATGCGGATCATCCCAACACAATCGCATTGGAGTTGTTGCCGCCGTTGCCAGTGCAAATCGGCAGCCTGCAAGCTGATACGGTCTCCGACAGGCGTATCAACGGGGTAACCAAGAATCCTTTTTGTCAACCATTGCATCCCGCAATTACGCTTGTGTCTGGTCAGAACGTTGCCGAGGCGACCCTCGACGGGCCTCGTAGCGGGATGCGCCTGGTTCCTTTATCACTGCCACAGCAGAACGTTGAAGTCACCTTGCCTACTGCTGCCCACGAACAACCAGGGGAACAGGGGCAAGTTGGCGCGCCGTCGGCGAAAGGCAACAGCGAGGCCTCTAGCGTGAATGTTGCGGATTCCCGAAGGTTGGTCCCCAGCGAAGAACGGATAGAAACTCCGGGCTCGATTTCCTTCAGCTTTTCCGACGGTGGGCCGGATCAAAGCCATCATGGGGAAGCATCCTTCATCATGTCGGATATCGGGATTGATCTGACAGATGTGGATTCTGCTTCGATGACGGGGTTGCCGCAGCCTGTGGATTTGGACGATGTCGACCGACCTGCGAAGGTTCCTGCAAGCCATCTTTTACAACCAGGCAACGTCACGGAGTTGAAGGAACTGGATGCTCACTCGTCCGTTCCAGGGGTTATCCGTGACAATGAACTTGCCACAGCCTTCGATCCGTCTACGGAGGAGTTGCCCCCGGATGCGTCCCCCAGTCGACGGTTGACGGGGGCGAGCAAATCCGGTGAGCGACCAGTCGATCACGAGTCCACGGTCGCTGGGGACGAACGCCCGCTTGATTCTGTTGAGAATGTTCACGCAGGTTTCGATGTTCCCCCGGTAGTTGTGGGGGCCAACGTGAAACTTGATTTGACTGCGGAACTAGTCGCTCCAGCGCGAGGAGTTGTTCTGGATGCTCGTGAACCGGTCAAACAGATCGAAATGGGGCAAGACCAGGGCTCGCCGCAACATCAAAAGGCGGACGTTAGCCACAGTGACACGCCCGCAACGATCGAGTACAGCGAACCGGTTGTTGGAACAGCAAGTCCTATCGGGGGCGTTTTCGACACGGAGGCCGTCGGGGATGCAACCGTTCGTGTCGCGCCAGCACGGGTCCAGGCCGTGCGTTCGGAACGCCCTATCCAGTCGTTTGCAATCGACAACGATGCCATTTGCCAAGTCATTGCGATTTCCGGTCATGAATTACGTGTCGTTGGTCAACACCAAGGAGACGCCAAACTAGCGGTCTGGCTGGAATCCGAGGGCAAAGTCCAGCCGCACATCTATGCGGTCAAGGTCACCGCTGATGTCGGGCACCAACAGTCCGGTCTCCAGTCGACGGCTGATCGACTGACAAAGGTGATCGCCACCTCGTTTCCGACAAGTCAGGTCCAGGTCGTGGTGCATCAGGAGAAACTCGTTCTGCAAGGCATGGCTGTGAATAACGAGCAAGCTCGTAATGTCTTGAGGCTCGTTAGGCAGGCGTGTTTAGTCCCGGTGATCGATCAGCTAAGAGCACCGTAACCAATCGCAACTTCAATTTCCGAATCCCGCTCTCCAGTTTGTTCCCATCGCGGCATCGTCCCGCAGTCATGATGATCTGGGCTATTTTGTTAAGAGGATTGACAATGTACAAAGCCATTTGGACCAACACGGTTCGCAGCCTGTTGATCGCAACCGTTGCAGGTGCAAGCTGGAACGTTAGTCCCAGGGTGTCTGGGCAGACAACTGCGACAACGCCCGATCTAAATGGTATCTCGTTGGCACCGGGCGAACAGATTGTGGAAACGGTCGACAAGGCTACGGGAAAACCGGTTCCGATGTTTGACGCCCAAACAAAACAACCGATTTCCGGACCAACGATGTCGCGCGCAATGCAGCAGCATGAGATGGATCAACCAGCCATGGGGGGGAACGCCGCCATTGGTGGTATCCACTCGCACTGCTTTGGCGGTTGCGAACCGAGTATCTATGCGTCCGCCGAAACATTGATGATGCGGCGACGCACGAACTCGGGTTTTAGCCTGACCCCCAAATTCGCGTTAGGAAATTTCAATTACGAGTGGGGTGGACGGTTCACGCTTGGACGCTACATCGATTGTTCTGAAGGTTACGAACTGGTCTACACTGGCGTGCCGGAGTGGTCACAAGCAAATCAACGTTTCACCAATCCCGACCCCGCGTTCGGCCTGAACACCTCCTTGGTCGCAGGTCCGGGAATCGGTCCAAATGCGCTAGACGTTTTCGACAATGCGACCTTCCAGCGGCAAACCCACGCATCGCGATTCCACAGCGGTGAACTAAACCGTACGTTCCGCGGCTGGGATGTCATCCGTACATTGATCGGTCTGAGGTATATCGACTTTGATGATCGGTTTCACTATCAAGCCATCAATGCGGCCGCTCCTCCGGGGGCCGCCACAACAGGGTCGCTGAGAAGTCAAGTTAGGAATAAAATGATCGGAGGCCACCTGGGCCTGGATATGGGATACCCAATGGGCCGCCAAGTTTGGAGCATGATTCGCGCACGTGGCGGTCTGTTCATCAATCTTGCCGAATCAGACATGTTGATCGGCAACGACGCTGGGGGTGGTACGTTAACGGTGGCCAACCGAGGAAATTCAACCGATGTTTCAGGCATCTTAGAATTCGGCGCGACCATGCAATACCGACTCGGTCACGCTTTGGCGGCACGTGCAGGTTACGAATTTTGGTACCTCGTCAACGTAGGGACTGCCCCTGATCAATTGACACCAGTCGTTACCCCCGCACTAGGCTCAAGGCCAGACGTGGGCGATAACGTCTTCTTCCACGGCTTCGTCTTCGGTGCAGAGCTAACGTTCTGATGCTCCCCCCACCACTCGACCGCCGGGTCAAGGGGGTGATTCCCTTTTTCGTCTGTCTCCTCAGAGATGCCAGATCGGCCATGAAGCCTTAACGACATGCATGTCGAATTAGGACTCAACTGTCAGAGACTGCATCATCGGCCAAGGCCAATGCCTCGTCGCCATTGACAGGATTGTCTCCCGACTCCGATTCCACAGCACCGCAATAGCCTCCCGCTTCTAAAACCTGCTGCTTGATAGATTCACACACGTCTGGATTTTCCAAAAGAAAATTACGTGCTTTTTCCTTTCCCTGGCCCAGATAAGTTTCCCCTAACTTGAACCAGGCACCGCTGCGCGAAACGATTTTGTGGGTTACTGCTAGGTCTAGGATGTCGCCCTCGTAGCTAATTCCATTGGAATGCATCATGTCAAACTCGGCTACACGAAACGGCGGCGCCACTTTGTTCTTAACGATCTTCGCCTTGACCCGCTGTCCCACCTGTTCCTCGCCATCTTTCAAAGCCGCGATCCGCCGCACGTCAATGCGGCACGAACAATAGAACTTTAACGCACGCCCTCCGGGGGTCGTTTCGGGACTGCCGAAGGTGACCCCGACTTTCTCGCGAATTTGGTTTATGAAAATCACGACACACTTGCTTTTCGCAATGACTCCGGTCAGTTTTCGCATCGATTGACTCATCAATCGCGCCTGCAGGCCGACATGGCTGTCACCGATTTCGCCATCCAGTTCTTTCTTCGGAACCAAGGCGGCAACCGAGTCGATCACGATAACATCAACCGCATTGCTCTTGACCAACATCTCGCAGATTTGCATCCCTTCTTCACCACTGCTGGGCTGACTAACCAGCAGCGTGTCCAGTTCAACCCCCAGTTTCTTTGCCCAACTGGGGTCAAATGCATGTTCCGCATCAATGATTGCGGCAATCCCACCCAGCTTTTGCGCCTCGGCACATACGTGTAGCGCCAACGTCGTCTTACCACTCGATTCCGGACCAAAAATTTCGATGATCCGACCACGAGGCAGCCCCTGGCCCCCCAAGGCAATGTCCAGGCTTAAGGAACCACTGGGAATCCCCTCGATGACCAAGTTGGTCGATGCCCCTAGTGGCATAATCGCACCAGCTCCAAACGTTTTATCAATCTGCTGCAGCGTCGTCTTCAAACCCGGTTCAAGCTTGAGGACCGCATTCAAAGCAGGATCGACTTTTTCCGTTTTTGTTTTCTTGGCCGCAGTTGAGTTGCCACTTGACGATGTTTTTTTCACCATTTTCTTCATTCCTTATTGAGCTGAGCTTCGCTGTCCATGAACCCAATGCAAACGCCTGAAGACCTCGACGTGCGAAAGCATTTGGCCATTTCAAATTACCGCACGGCTGGATTATACCCAATTCCGTGACCCGTGCATTCGTTATCGCCGGGGGGTGGGACACCTTAGGTCAACCGCTTCGCCGAAACATCAAGAAAAAGAAAATTCGAGAAATGATTCATTGATCGAGCAGCGTCACAAAAATTGCGTTATCGCTGTTGAGCCCCAGGCTTGACTGGAATAACGCCGCTTACCATACTTTGAGTCAGAAATCCAAGTTGTCCCGAATACGGGACCATTCGAAGATTAAATAATCCGGGCGATTAGCTCAGTTGGTTAGAGCGCCACGTTGACATCGTGGAGGTCACAGATTCGAGTTCTGTATCGCCCACTTCGAGCTTAGGCTCGCAAACCCTGGTTTTTATTGGTCGAAACGCTTGTTGCGTTACCTGCTTTGGTGGCAGTGCGACCCGCTTTCAAAATCGTTTCCGGGTAGTCCATACCCGGAAATAATCCGAAGTGGAGTTGCTAGCAATGTCTCGACAGAAGTCACCTCAACCCGCCTACCGACTGCACATTAGCGGACAAGCCCGCGTGGAACTGGACGGTCGGACATACTATTTGGGCGAGTATGGTTCAAAGGAAAGCTGGGCGCGATACCACGCGCTGCTGGCTGAATACAACGCGAACGGGCAAAGAATGCCGGTTGAGCGTCCCCAGCAACAGGCTGATGCTCCGATTACGGTACGTTGCGTGACGGGGGAGTTTCGCGAGCAAATCAAGGTTCGCTATGCCAAAAACCGGACGCGGGCCAATCACTTCACTCACCTTTGCAAGTTGCTTGACGAGGCGTTTGGCGACGTCCCTGCCGATCAGTTTGGGCCGCGAAAGTTGGCCGAATTACGTGAACAACTGATTGAAAAGGGCAACTGCAGGCGGTTTGTAAACACGCAGGTCAGAGACGTTATCGCGGTTTTTCGCTACGGCGTCAGCCGCGAACTTGTTAAGCCCGAGACCCTGGTCGGATTACAGTCACTGGATGCCCTCCGGGTTGGTCAAACAACGGCCAAAGAATCTCGCCCGGTACTACCGGTAAAGCTGGAACACGTTCGCCAGACAGCTCCCCATCTTTCGCCGGTGTTGCGGGCGATGCTCAGGATTCAGCTCGCTACCGGCATGCGGCCCAGCGAAGTTGCCAACATGCGACCAGTCGATATTTGCCGCGACAACGAGATCTGGGTCTATCGACCAGCAACCCACAAGACAACGCATCGCGGCAAGCAACGAGCCGTCCCGCTAGTCGGAGATGCACGCGATGCGGTCGCTCCTTTCTTGGATCGAGGAGCGGAGGAGTATTGTTTTTCCCCGGCGGAATCAGCGCAGTGGTATCGTCAGCAACGAACCGCTCAGCGTGTGACGCCGCTGTCTTGCGGCAATCGGCCTGGCTCAAAGCCCACAAAAACGAATCCGCAGAGAGTTCCAGGACGAAAGTACACCAAAGACTCCTACCGCCGCGCAATCCAGCGAGCTGCCGACAAAGCGGGCGTACCCCCTTGGTTTCCTTACCAGCTACGTCATCTGGCAGCGACCCAGATTCGGGAAGTGCTGGGGATTGAGCAAGCTCAAGCGCTACTCGGGCATTCCCACCGGCAAATGACCGAACACTACGCACAGCAGAGCTTAACCAAGGCTATCGAGGCAGCCCAAGTCGCACCGCAGTTGTGAAACGTCGGTATCTCCTACTGATGTACTGTAATACTACCCGCCGAGCCTTCCTGGTCGGCTAGTGTCCTCGACGTGTCGTCTCACGGGTGTAATATGGGGGGTGCAACGGGCTGTTAGCTGATTCAGTAGGAAATAGTATCGCAATGCAAAATTTCAACACAATTCAAAGAATCCGAGACTGGTGCGAAAGACTCGACGTTCCCTTCGCTGTTTTGTGTGTCGATCGCCGAGCGCCGGTTGACTGGGAACTTGCAAGCAGCTACCCCGATCCAGCCCTCGTGGAAAACACAGACCCGCAGGTCGAACGGATCTTGCAACGCATCGGATTTGTAAACGTTGTCCGGGTGATGGCGTTTTATGCGGCTCGCAGTCCTACAAGCCTGGGATTTCGTCAGGTTACTTCATTGACATCAGAAGACAAGGAAGACAAGGAAGGCAAGGGTGATAAGGAAGATAAGTACGTTGCCAAACAGTTTGACTTTGGACTGTGGAATAACCCCGCAATCTGCTCTGCAGAAATTTCACGTGACAACGCTTGGCTTCATGATCTGCTTGTGCGAGGCACTCAGACTCCCGTGTCGATCGTGCCCGAAGAGTTTTCTGCCGAGGAAAACGGCTTAGCCTCTGAGTCCACACCAGATGCCAACCAGCTCTTTATTTTTAGCGAAAGTGTCTCGAACAATTCCCTTTTTGCCGATCAACTGCGCAACATGATTGGCACCACGCCGCTATTCCTGCGAACCCAATTTGTCTCTTTGGGACTGATGATACCCGGACTTTGTTATGTGGAGCGCGAGGCACATGGCAACAGCGCGAAGGAAACGCGAGTTGGGACTGATGGTGAGAACTATGAAGTTTGGGGCTGCCCTCTGGTGGAAATACCGGGGCTTCGCTGGCAATGGCTCGCCCACGGCTCTCATTTAGGAAGAGCTATTCGTTCCTGCCTTGAATTTGAACAACAGCTTCGTGCAGCGGGAGACATGGGACTTGATTGGCCCGATCCGGCTCTCCCCGAACATCCCAGAAACTGGCGAGTTCGCTCACTGGACGATGACGTGCCTCCACATTTCCTGGAACCGGGTG
This sequence comes from Roseimaritima sp., assembly GCA_007124075.1. Classification (GTDB taxonomy): domain Bacteria; phylum Planctomycetota; class Planctomycetia; order Pirellulales; family Pirellulaceae; genus Roseimaritima. The sequence continues at coordinate 2,323 of SLFV01000426.1, read as the reverse complement.
TAGATACCTATCCGATACGCAGCTACCCGGAAAGCGAGCGGGAGAAATTGCTGGCGATAGAGCGCTGGCTTTTTTGGACCAAAGCTGCCCGAGCAGTACGCGGGAGACGGTCTCTGACTAGCTGCGAAGATGCCTCACCGCAGGTTTGGTCGAACCAGTCGATCAGAGCTGCATGCGGACGCCGTGGCGTAACTGGCGGGCGATCAGACAAAAACTTACGGGACCGTGCAAGGTGTTACGGCGACTGGCTGAAGCCCGAAATAGATAAGTTGCAATCCGTCTGATCTACCGACCGATTGACAATCGCAAAACTGAAGTGGTCTTCGCGTGCAAACATTGAGTCCGGAAATGCCTTTCTGGCTCAGGCTTGCGTTACCGCTTCGATTTGCCGTGTTCCACGTTGCGACGGTTGAAATCGTCGTTGTTTGGCAGGTCCGCAGCGTTCCAGACATCCGCTGCTTATACGATTCTAAACGATAAACCCGCCTGACATGCACTACGTCCCTGCATCAGGGATGCCGTTTACAACGACTTGCCACACTCAAAACGGTGGCTATCTGCATAAGCAAATGGGCTGATTTGGCACGATATCGAGCCAGCAAAATTAGCACTGGTGCCGCTAGAACGTAGAAGGTGACTCTACGCAAGCCAAGTCGCGCGACGAAGCGAAAACCCTTCTCATTTTTCGTAAAGCTCTATATTTAATTTACTTACGTCGCAAACAAGGGCACCCCCTCACTTTCTTGATTTGTGACGTTTTGGGGGGCATTTTGAAAATTTCTCACTACCTTCTATCGCTCCAACTTGTGAAAAACACGAAGAGAAGCGAACCTTCGTGAACGCACCCCCGTTTTTGTCGGCCATCGTGTCATTGAGCGACTAGAAGGGGGCACGGTTCTATAGGAGACTTCCAGGTGTCAAACATTCCTTGCACCTAGAGGCCAAACAAGATGGCTGCAACGCATAAACCGAAAAGTCTCGACATCCTCACGGAAGATGTCATCTTGCTCTCCCAGGTACCGGGGGAATTCCCCGATGAGTTTCGACCGCATTTGAGCGCGGTATATCGCTGGGTCCGAAAGGGCGTGCACGGCCAAAAGTTGGTTAGCGTCCGCCTGGGCGCGAAAATCGTCACGAGCCGCCAGGCAGTGGCGAGGTTCATCGCTGCGATCAATAGCGATGAGGCTTGAAACGCTATTCATCAACAAAGGAGATTAAAACCAGCAGACTAACATCACAAAAAATGCGACCCCGCAGGGTACGAGCCTACGGGGTCGCTGATCGACGCAAATCACAATTTCTTTTGGGAGGAAACAGAATATGCGACTGCCTGATAGTATACCCGAACTGAACGGTGTGTTCCAAGACTGGGACTCGATTGAGCCCGCAAAAGCTAGGAACGTTCTGACTCGTGGTAAATATCGTGCTCGATGCACGGCTGGCACGCCTCAGCGGAATCGCAACGGGACGCCGGAATATCTTCTGGAGTCCACCATCGTTGACCGTCCGAATGGTGCAGGCCATAGGCTCTTTTACCCGACGTATCTCGCCGAGCGGGCGAAACCGTATGCAGAGCGGTCGTGGCGAACGGCACGTTTTCTGATTTGCGCCGAACGTTCCGCACCGTGGCAAACGAGGCGTGTGAGTTCCAAGCCATCAACCTCTGCACGGGGCACGAGGGCCGTAAGGGTACGCAGTAACTTCGAGGCATCGGGGACGAGCGTCTCCAACGCGCATGCTAGACCGTGCAGGTCGATTCGATTGGTTGATTCGGCACCGTTCCTGACGCCGACGGCAGCCGCGAAGAAAACGAAGCCTGTTCCGCGACGAAACCGGATTGGTGTCAACGTGCCGTGGGTGTTTGACTGACTGTAAACGAGGAACGCCATCGATGACTATGTCATCGATGGCGTTCCAAGAGACTATCACGCTGGCATTGCTTAGGGAGCGTTTTGAGCCAGCATCGCTGCCAAACCCGACGGGGTTGGCCACCACGTCCTTTTAAATTGTAACACTGATATGGGTATTAAACAACAAAACCAACTGGATTTTGCAGCAATTGAGCAAGCCGCCAAAGGGCATTGGCCAGGGCGATTGCGCCACGATGGGCAATCTGGGACACTTGGTAAAGGTTCGTGTTTGGGTTGTTGAATCGCAGCAGCCAGGCGAACCCATTCGCCTCAGAGAATTTCGATGGATCGTTCATCCTCCTTAGTTGATCAGCTTGCAAATGTTACCGATCCACGTCGTGGAGAATCCGTTTACCCCTTGGTCAATGTGCTATTTATAACGATCTGCGAAGTCATTCCTGGAGCAGACGATT
>SLFV01000520.1 GCA_007124075.1 Roseimaritima sp. | reverse complement strand
ATAGGGGATAACTGGAGCTTCAGGAGTGCCGAAGGCTGTCGCGGCGGAGCCTCATTGAACGCTCCTCATTTCCAAAATGGTAACCGATCGCCGGTTTTTGGGTAGCGGCGGCTTTCGGCCCAAAGCCACCGCGACGAGATCCATGGTGGCAGTCACTGCGGGCCCTTGAGGCTCGCTGGTGATTTGGGGCGTCCGGGAGCAAAAGGAGTACAGGGGAAGTGCAGCGAACGATCGAAGTACAGCCATAGAAAGAGGCCCGCACAGTGCACAGTCCATGCAGTCAACATCGTCGGATTGTCCTGCTGACCGATGGGCATTCAACACCGTTCCTAGCTAAAACCGCGATCAGTCTACTGCGATACCGAACCGCCGACATTGTCGCAGTGCTGGACCGACAAGCCGCGGGGCAAACCGCTGACCAGTTGCTGCGCGCCGGCGGGGAGATTCCGGTGGTTGATTCCCTGCAGTCTGTCCCGGAATTCGACGCGATTTACGTGGGGATTGCTCCCCCGGGTGGAAAGATGCCTCCGCAATGGAGGAGCGTGCTGATGGAGGCGATTGACCGTCGCGCGGCCGTCGTTTCTGGATTACATGATTTTATTACCGACGATCCCGAGCTGGTTGGGCGTGCGGAGCGGGCTGGAAGCGCGCTGATCGATATCCGCAAGAACTCTCTCAAGACCATCGCCAGCGGTCAGGCGTTTCGCCCCGAGTGCCTGCGGATTCAAAGCGTCGGCCAAGATTGCACGATCGGTAAAATGGTTTGCACTCTGGAGTTGCAGCGGGGGCTGGCAGCAGCTGGCTACGATGCTGCCTTTTTAGCAACCGGGCAGACCGGAATCATGATCTCCGGTCGCGGCGTGCCCGTGGATTGTGTGGTCAGTGATTTCGTTAATGGGGCTGTCGAGCAATTGGTTGCCGCCCACCAGCAGCATGATTTTCTGCTGATCGAAGGGCAGGGCAGCATTGCCCACCCCGCCTACTCCGCCGTAACCCTGGGGCTGATGCATGGGGCAGCTCCCCAAGGCTTGGTCTACTGCTATGAAGCGGGGCGGACGATGGTCAAGGGGTTTTCGGACTACCCGATCGTAGATCATGCTGTACAGATCCAAGCGTACCGTGTCGCTGCGAGTCTGCGGCATCCGTGCGATATCATTGGCGTCGCGGTCAACACTCGCAATCTGGCCCCTGCGGCGGCCCGGGCGGAGGTGGACTGGGCGGAGCAGCAGTTCGGTTTGCCGGCGTGCGATGTTTACCGCGACGGGGCCGATAAGCTGGTGCAGGCCTGTGTGCAGTTGCGGCAGCATTGGGTGACCACATGAATATGACCTTGCACTACGTTGCGCTTCCGCTCCGGCATCCCTTTGGTATCTCGCGGGGTACGGTTGCCGTTCAGCCCAGTATGATCGTGCAGCTTACCGATCAGGGCCACGACGGTCTGGGCGAAGTGACCGAGAATGCATTCTACGGTCATGACTTCGCCTCCTTGACGGCATCACTACGACGCGCAGCGCCGCTGCTGTCGCGGTATCGCGACCGCGCTCCGGCGGAGGTTTGGGACGAACTACGCATTGCGCTGCACGATGATTGGTTTGCTCTGTCCGCGTTGGATATGGCGGCCCATGATTTACGTGGTAAACGTTTGAACCAACCGACCTGGATGGATTGGGGGCTACGCTGGCAGCAGCTTGTGCCCTCCAGCTTTACCATCGGACTTGACACGCTGGAAGTGATGCAAGGCAAGCTGCGTCAGCGACCTGGCTGGCCGATCTACAAGATTAAACTCGGGGCCGAAAACGACTTGGAGATCGTGCGGGCTTTGCGGGACTTGACCGATGCCACGTTTCGTGTCGACGCCAACTGTGCCTGGACAGCCCAGCAGACCATTGACTACTCGCACGAACTAGCGACGCTGGGGGTCGAATTTATCGAACAGCCTCTGCCGATCGAGGCTTCGACGGAGGACAAGCGGTTAGTTTTTTCGGGATCTGCACTGCCGATCATCGCGGATGAGGATTGCCAGCAAGTCCCCGATGTTCAACGCTGCCAAGGGCTGTATCACGGTGTGAATGTTAAAATCTGCAAGTGCGGGGGGCTGACCCCAGCGCTGCGGATGCTGCGGGCCGCGAAGCAGGTTGGGCTGCGGACCATGGTTGGCTGCATGGTCGAAAGTTCGATTGGCATCAGCGGGGCTGCGCAATTATTGCCGCTGCTGGATTATGCCGACTTGGACGGGGCTGCGCTGCTGCGCGAGGATCCAGCTTGCGGCGTTCGGGTCCAACGTGGGCAGGTCCAGTCTTCATCACTCCCTGGTTGTGGTGGTCAATTAAGGCCGGAGGTGTTGGACCAATTGAGAGCTGCCGATCACAATGGTGTGGTGCTGTGTTCCGAACGGATCCAGTGATGCCAGCTCAAGCAATCAAGCAACGATGTCACAAGCCTTAGTGGGGATTGACAAAAGTCGGGTGGACGGCGTAGATTTGGTCGCTTTTGATCGCTTCGATTGATCGACGCATAAAACAAATCTGAGTTCCAAGGAATTCCTCATGGCCGTCCCCAAACGCAAACACTCCAACAGCCGGACAAACAAGCGGCGTTCGCACGATCGTCTGCGCGCGCGACAACTTTCCCCCTGCCCTAACTGTAACGCAATGGTTCCCAGTCATGTGGTGTGCCCCAAGTGTGGCTACTACCAAGGTAGGATTGTCGTGGCCCCCGAGACGGCCGACGCATAGGATTGGCTGCAAGCTGAATGAATGGGGACAATCGTAACGCGGGTGTGCATGCATGTCGTTAGAGGTTAAGCGGATCGCGCTGCTGTTTCCCGGCCAGGGTGCCCAGCAGGTCGGGATGGGGCGATGGTTGCATGACAGCTACCGGGTGGCGAGGGATTTGTTTGCGCAAGCGAGCGACATCTTGGGTTACGATGTGGTCAGCCTGTGTTGCAATGGTCCCGCCGAACGACTAAACGCTACGGAATTTTCCCAACCAGCGTTGTTTGTCACTAGCATTGCAGCGGTCGAAGTTTTGCGGCAGGAGCAGCCAGGCCTCATCGATCGCGTGCAGGCGGTGGCGGGTTTGAGCCTTGGGGAGTATACCGCAGTTTGCTTCGCTGGCGGCCTGAGTTTTCAGGCAGGGTTGCAGTTGGTGCAGGAACGTGGCAAGGCGATGCAGTCTGCCGCGGACGAAATCCCGAGTGGAATGTGTAGCGTTTTGGGTTTGGGCCTGGAATCGCTGGAGGAGCTTTGCCGGCAGTGCCGGCAGGGGGATGAGGTCTTGCAGCCCGCGAACTTACTGTGCCCTGGAAATATTGCAGTTTCGGGGCATTCTGCCGCCTTGGAGCGTTTGGCCGAGCGGGCACCCGATGCGGGGGCCTCGCGGGTAATACCACTGGCGGTCGCAGGAGCGTTCCATACCGCTTTGATGCAACCAGCAGTCAATCGGTTGCGGACGGCGTTGGTGGAATTCCCACCGGCCGATACGGTGCTTCCCGTTTACTCCAATGTCGATGCAAGCCCGCATCGTGACGGTTCGGAGGTCTGTCAACTACTGGCTCGGCAGGTAGTCAGTCCTGTTCGCTGGGAGGAAAGTGTTCGGCAGATGATCGCCGACGGCATTGAAGGTTTTTTGGAAGTGGGCACAGGTCGTGTGCTGCAGGGGACGATCAAGCGGATCGAACGCAAGTTTCCTTGTGAAGGTTTCGGCGACCAGCCCCACAGCTAGGGCTCCGGCAATCCGTCGCTCCCGGATGGCGAGCGGATCGAGGGCAAGTCTTTTTCGACATTGAATGAAAGTTGGACATTAGATGCAGTTATCGCTGTCAGTTGATTTAAAAGGCCAGTCCGCCATCGTGACGGGGGCCTCGCAGGGTTTAGGGCACGCTGTGGCGTTGGCTCTGGGTGCTAATGGTGCTCATGTCGGCTGCTTGGCTCGCAACGCCGAAAATCTTGCCGCGACCGTCTCGGAGATCGAACAAGCAGGGGGTTCGGCCGAGGCGATCGCTTGTGATGTTGCCGATCGGCAAGCCACCGCAGCGGCGATAGAAGGTTTTCACGCCAAGCACAAACGCTTGGATATTTTGGTGAACAATGCAGGAATCACCAGAGACAAATTGCTCCGTGGGATGTCCGACGAGGAGTGGGATGCTGTCATTACCACCAATTTGACAAGTTGTTTTATCTGTTGTCGCGCGGCCGCGTCGCTGATGCGGCGCGCCAAATACGGGCGGATCATTAATATGGCCAGTATTTCAGGGGTTATTGGGAATCCGGGTCAAACCAATTATTCCGCCAGTAAGGCGGGAATGATTGGGTTATCGCGATCGCTTTCCAAGGAACTGGCCAATCGCGGGATCACCGTCAATTGTGTCGCCCCCGGTTTTATCGCCAGCGAGATGACTGCCAAATTGGGAGATGTCGTGATGGATGAGGTGCGTAAACGGATTCCTGCAAATCGGGTGGGTGACCCTGCCGACGTTGCTGCCGCCGTGCTGTTCCTGTCCAGCCCTGCGGCTGGATACATCACCGGACAAACCCTGATCGTGGATGGTGGAATGGCAGGCTAGGTCGTGCAAGACGTATGACGCTCGAGACAATTTTCGGGATTTATCGATCCTGCGCGAGGCTTGTGCGTATTGACGCCTTTTGCTTCGATCCCCTATCTTTTCCAAGACTTTAATTTCATCGCAACCGTAAAGCCAAACCACAGAGTTCTGCAAGTCGGTGACTGCTTAACTATTTTACTGCTTACACTCAGACCGTAACCCTTCGGAGATTATCCATGGCCGTTGAAGACAAAGTTATTGAGATCGTTGCTGACCAACTGAATGTTGATAAAGATAAAATCACGCGAGAGACCTCGTTTGTGAATGATTTGGGTGCCGATTCGCTGGACACCGTCGAATTGGTGATGGAACTGGAGGAGGAATTTGACATTAGCATTCCCGATGACGCGGCAGAAAAAATCCAGAAGGTAGGGCAAGCGATTGATTTCATCGAGAAGGAACTGGGGTAGAATGCGTAAAAGTTCCCCCGATTCGTGTTGTCCGATGTTTCGTTTCAAGCCAATGGTATGATGGCTCGCCGATGGTCAGCACGCTTGCTTTCCCTTCGGTACATGTGACGCCCTTTTGTCCAGATTCCCGGGGTGGTTCGGCCAGAGCCAAGCCTGTCAATGTTGGACACTGGGCGTTTTTTCTTTTCCAGCAGTCTTGCCAACGTGCATAAGAGGTTTGGCGAATGAGTCGTCGAGTGGTCATCACTGGGTTAGGTTTGGTTACGCCACTAGGTTTGGATGTGACTGCTGTTTGGCGGGACCTCCTGGCTGGCAGGAGCGGGATTCACCTACTGTCAACCCTCGACACGTCGGGTTTCAAAATTCGTATTGGGGGCGATATCCCCGATTTTGATTTGGGAGACATCGTCGATCCCAAGGAAGCTCGGCGGCTGGATCGGTTTTCTCAGTTCGCGTTATACGCTGCCGACCACGCTGTGCGGCAAGCCGGACTGGATTTTTCCGCAGAGTCGGCGGAGCGTTGCGGAGCCATTTTGGGTTCCGGGATCGGCGGATTGTGGGAGATCGAGGCCCAGATGGAGCGGATGTTGACCAAAGGTACGGATCGAGTAAGCCCGTTCACGATTCCAAAAATGATGCTCAACGCTGCCGGAGGGAATCTTGGGATCGTCTATGGGTTGCGCGGTCCCAATTTTTCAGTTGCTACGGCTTGCGCCAGTGCAACCAACGCGATGGGTGACGCGTTTTTTTCGATCCAGCGCGACGAAGCCGATATTGTTCTGACCGGCGGCAGCGAAGCTGCAATCACTCGGATTGGCTTGGCGGGATTTCAGAATATGAAGGCGCTTTCGGGTCGTAATGATGATCCCCCGGCGGCCAGCAGACCCTTCGATTCCGATCGTGATGGGTTCGTGTTAAGCGAGGGTGCGGGGGTTTTGGTGTTTGAGGAGCTGCAACATGCCCGACGGCGCGGTGCGGCGATCATTGCGGAGGTGGTCGGTTTCGGGAGTTCTTGCGATGCCGGTCATATTACCCAGCCCGACCCACAGGGGGCTGGCGCTGGTCAAGCGATGCGGATGGCTTTACGAAGCGCCGGGTTGCAACCCGGCGACATTCAATATGTCAATGCTCACGGCACCAGCACGCCGCTGGGTGACAAGGCGGAAACCGTGGCAATTCGGGCCGTCTTCGGGGATCACGCCGATAAGCTGTCGGTCAACAGCACCAAAAGTTCGCTCGGGCATTCGTTGGGTGCAAGCGGCGGGATTGAAGCGGCCATTACCGCACTCTCCATACACGATGGCCAGATCCATCCGACCTTGAACTTGCAAACACCCGATCCGGCCTGTGATTTGGACTATACACCACTGGCGGCAAAAAAGCTGGCGGTTGAATTCGGCATCGTCAATAGCTTTGGCTTTGGTGGACACAACGCTTGCCTGGTGCTAGGGCGTTACGACGGACGGTGACGGGCGACCGCGATCCTTGAGTCAGCGTCCCTGTGCATCCACGTTTGAGGGCCGGCTGGTTACTCCACCCCCCTGTCATTTCCCGCACTGGCCGGTGCAACTGCGGGGCAAGCAGAGAAACGACGTTGTTATGGGAGTCTTTCATGTCCACTGCCATCTTGGTCTTCATTCTGGTCAGCGTTGGTTTGATCCTGGGCAAACTGCTGCTGATAGTTCTTCCTATCTTGCGAAAGTCATTTGTTCCCAGTTCAATCCTGGGCGGTCTGATTGCGCTCCTGGGAGGACCGGAGGTTTGGGGTCGAATCGTGCCGAACCAGCCAGGAGGCATTCCAGGGCAGGCGGTCTACGATGCGTGCGCTCAACTGCCTGGTTTTCTGATTAGTGTCGTTTTTGCCGCCTTGTTTTTGGGCAAGAAAATCCCACCCCTGCGGGCCGTTTGGCATCGTGCCGGACCGCAGGTTGCCTTTGGTCAGGCAATCGCGTGGGGTATGTATATGGTCGGTTTGGGGGTGACGATGGTATTGTTGACGCCGTTGTTTGGTGTCCCGCCAGCATTCGGCACGCTTTTAGAAATTGGGTTCGAAGGTGGGCATGGCACCGCTGCGGGGCTGGAGGGCACATTCAAAAGCGTTGGTTGGGCCGAGGGAAAGGATCTCGCGTTGGGGGTTGCCACGGTCGGGATTGTGACAGGTATCCTGATCGGGATGTTGCTGATCAACTGGGCTGCTAGAAGTGGACAAACTGTATTACTGACCAGTGCAGGAACATTTCGTCAGGACGAGGAGCTGGATCCGGTCTCCCTCGCTGCTTTGTCGGGCTCCAGTGTTGCTGTTGGCGGCGGATCCGGGACACGTTCAGACCACGCAAACCAGCCCGTGCAGCAATCTTCGCTGGGCGGTGCCCCCCTGGAAAGCGACGGTGCGAGCAGCAATCGTTTTGCCGTATCATCGATCGAACCAATTTCGCTGCATGTCGCGATTGTGGGCTGTTCTGTCGGAGTCGGTGCGGGCCTGCTGCTCGCCCTGCAGTTCTTGGAACGACAAACACTGGGCCGGTTGGGTTGGCAAGCCTTACTTGATCACATGCCATTATTTCCGTTAGCCATGATTGGCGGAATCATCGTGCAACGATGGATCAGTCGGTACTTTTCACGACTTCCCCTGCGTCGCGCGACCTACGTCCAACTTCAAAACGTCGCTTTGGACTACTTGATTGTTGCTGCGATGGCGTCGCTGTCCCTGAAGACACTCGCTGCCAACTGGCAACCCCTAGCAATCCTTGTCTTTTGCGGTGTGGCCTGGATTCTGATAATGTTTTTGTTCTTTGCACCGCGCATGCTGCCGGACTTTTGGTTTGAACGAGGTATCGGCGATCTGGGGCAGTCGCTGGGGATGACCGCAACCGGTTTGTTGTTGATGAAGATTGTCGATCCCGATTATCGTTCGCCCGCTTACGAAGCATTTGGGTACAAGCAATTGCTGTTTGAACCCTTCGTCGGCGGCGGTTTAGTAACGGCGATGGCAGTGCCCCTGGTCGTGAAACAGGGGCCATTGCCACTGCTGGCCCTGGCGACCGTTCTCACGATCGGATGGATCGGTTTCGGCTTGACGGTATTTGGGCGTCGGACTACGCCACCTGGCTGATCCAATATTCCGCATGGATAGGCGCAGGAACTAAAGGGAAATAGTTTTTTCGCCTAAATCGATCTTTCGCTTCAAGTTTTGCTTTGGATACTCTGCCCAACTGGTGACGCAGCATGTTTAACGGTTTTTGCGCTGCTAGCGAACGTTATTCATCAACCGTGTCGACATGTGCCCTTCACCCTTTGAGCCATGGAGGGCTAGCGTTTGTTGGGGCCAAGACTTTATCAGCTTTGTTCTGCCACGATCGGCTGCGCAGTTTTCATGTGCGCATCGTTGGCGTTAGGGCAAGACGCGCAACGCGAGTTTTCGCAGGTTGAGGTCGCGGAACCTACGCTCTTGACCACCGATGACCTGGGGCAAGCCATCCTGGAGTCGCCTTTAGATTTCCTGGGGGGGGGGCCGGAACGCTGGGCCAGTCCCGAAGGACTGAGCAGTAGTCTGCAGATAGTGCTGCTGTTGACCGTTCTCAGTCTTGCCCCGGCATTGTTACTGATGACAACCTGCTATGTCCGCATCATTGTGGTATTGGGACTGTTACGGCAAGCGATTGGTTTGCAATCTTTGCCACCCAGCCAGGTGATGACCAGTATTGCGTTGTTCATGACACTGTTTGTGATGACGCCAGTCTGGAAGCAGGTATACGAAGATGCGATCGTTCCTTACACCGATCCCGAGGTAGGGTTGTCATCGCAGGATGCATGGCGGAAAGGCGTCCAGCCGATTCGGGACTTCATGGCTAGACAAATCGACATCGCGGAGAATCACGACGATGTGTTATTGTTCTATCGGTACGTTGCCCCCGACGGATCTGAACCCAATAGTTGGGATCAGATTCCGCTACGAGCCTTGTTGCCTGCTTACATGCTGAGCGAACTAAAGACCGCGTTTCTGATGGGTTTTCAGATCTACTTGCCATTTTTGATCGTTGACCTTGTTGTTGCCAGTGTAACGATCTCGATGGGGATGCTGATGCTGCCGCCTGCCGTGATTTCGTTGCCGTTTAAGCTGCTGTTATTTGTTCTGGTGGATGGTTGGCGGTTGGTGGTGCAAATGTTAATGGATAGTTTTGGCACGATGGTTACCTGAACGACGATTTGTCGAAGGAGAGGACAAATGCAGAGTGATGCTGCCGTGGACTTGTGTCGCGAGGCCTTGATCTCCGCGGCATTGATTGGTTCGCCCGTATTGTTGGTGGGCATGGCAGCAGGGCTGTTGATAGGATTGTTGCAAGCGTTGACGCAGATCCAAGACCAAACCGTCTCGTTTGTTCCCAAGCTATTGGCGATGGCCGTGGTCATGGTTGCTTGCTTGCCATGGATCATCCAGAAAATGGTCGACTTTACCCGGGCGGTATTTGAGAACGCTGGTTTACCGTGATTGCTGAAGTCACCGAATTACTGCTTTCGCAACTGGTCTTGTTTGTGCTGGTGCTTACACGTCTGAGTACCTTATTGTTGGCGATGCCCGCGGTTGGGGTCGGGGTGCCGATGCGCGTTCGCGCGCTTCTGGCCATCAGCCTGACGGTTCTTCTACTGCCGATTGTGGGTCGACAAGTTGACGGGGTTGCAGAGCCCGCAATGGATAATTTGATTGAACTAGCGACAGCGATCGCTCGTGAGGCAATGGTCGGTCTTTTGATTGGAACCGTCGTCCAGTTGCTGGTTACTGGGTTGCAATTGGCCGGGGAGGTAGCCAGTAATACGGGCAGCATGCAATTGGGAGACGGCGCCGATCCGACGACACGTGCCAATGTCCCGACGCTTGCAAGGTTGATTGGTTTGTTGGTGACAGCGCTGTTTGTTGTGCTGGGCGGGCACCGTCTCTTGCTGCAGGCGTTATTGGATAGTTTTGATTCTTTAGCTCCCGGACACGTCAGCTTTCATGAGGGGATGTTGGACCTGGTGGTTCACGAACTTGTAAGCGGTATTCAGGCGGGAATTCGTCTATCCGCCCCGGTGGTGACCGCGTTACTGCTGTCTAACCTAGTCACGGGCTTCATCAGCCGGACGCTTCCCGGATTAAACGTCTTAGCGATTGGTTTGAACATCAATGCCTTGGTAATCCTAATCGTAAGCTCGCTGGCGTTAGGATCGGTCACTTGGATTTTTTCTCAAGAGCTTAGCGAAGCCTTGCAGCGACTGCGGGAAACGTGGTAACGGGATTGTGTCTTGAACGTTTCGGACGTTCGCGGGATGTTGCTTTGTGGATCGAGATGAGCGTTCGATTTCAATAAACGTCTTTCGGTTCCGCCTGATCGGTAATCGGTGAAATCATGGCAGAAACCAACGGTGAAAAGAAGCATCCCGCGAGCGACCGGAAGCGGCAGAAGGCGCGAGAGGATGGGCAGGTTGTCAAGAGTCAGGATCTTACCTCGGCTGCAATGCTGATGGCTGCGGTTTTAGTATTGATGTGGTTTGGGCGTGGCCTGATGGATAAGCTAGCAGCCGCTACCAGTCATAGCTTGGCTCAGCCCTCGTTCGGTTCCTTTAGCGTCGACGATGCGAATTCGATATTGCTGCAGTCTGCGGCATGGCTGGCAATGATCGCTTTACCGTTACTGCTCTCGATGATGTTAGCTGGGGTGGCGATCAATGTTTCACAGGTTGGGCTGTTGTTCAGCACGACGAAACTGATGCCCAAACTAAGTCATATCAGTCCGCTGGCGGGGGTCAAGCGGATTTTTTCGCTGCAAGGTGTCATGCGACTTGCGTTCGGGTTGGGCAAAGTCTTGGTCATTGCGGTCGTCGCCTGTTTGTCGTTAGTCAATCAACAGGCCCGTCTTGTGGCCATTTCAGCCATGGAACTTCCCCTCCTGGCAAGAACGCTTTTCGATTGCCTGATCGAAACCAGCCTCTGGATTGCGGGAGCGCTCTTACTGATCGCAATTCTGGAATACGCTTACCAATGGTGGAAGTTTGAACAAGATTTGCGGATGACCGACCAAGAAGTGCGTGACGAAATGAAGGAGTCTGAAGGTGACCCGCAAATGAACGCACGACGTCGTCAAGTCCAGCGGCAGATGGTGACGCAGCGTATCGCCTCTGAAGTGCCCAGTGCCGATGTTGTGGTTACCAATCCAACCGAACTGGCCATCGCCATTCGGTATGATCCGGAAACAATGGAGGCACCGATGGTGGTCGCGAAAGGAGCCGGCAACCTCGCCCAGCGGATCCGACGTTTGGCGTTGGAGCATGAGATTCCCATCGTAGAACGCAAGCCGCTGGCGCAGGTACTTTATAAAACCGTGGATGTTGGACAGGTCATTCCCTTGGAGCATTACCAAGCGGTCGCGGAAGTGTTGCGATACGTTTACCAGTTACAGGGGCGAAATCTCCCCTCCGCGGCTTAGTTTGGGCAGGCAGTCGTCTTTCGCGTTCCGGGCACGCTACGATGCCTGGGCAGGGGGGGCTGCCGGGAAAGAGGCGACGCGCGGGCTCAGCGCGATGTGCCAATCGGCAGGGTGCGTTACACTGAGACGGCAAGGTCTGCCCCAGTAACGCAAGGTCTGGCGATGAAGCTTCCCAAAGATTCCGTGAAAAACGCAGTTCGGAAAGGACTTATGGCAAATGGTCGATTATGCACAAAATGGGATTATCGGCACGCTGCACAATCT
>SLFV01000432.1 GCA_007124075.1 Roseimaritima sp. | reverse complement strand
GCGAGTCATGGCGTTCGGTTCCCATGACACACAGACCGCCAATCTGCCGCACTCTTTCCCCCTCAGGCTTCATCCGCTCTCGCTGTTCGATCTCCTCGACCAGACCCTTCCATTCCTCGTCGGGCACCTCCAGCCGGGTCGGATATTTATGCTGTAATTGTGCCCAGGCCATCGTTTCGGGGTTCCCCCCCAGGATAATGTCCGTACCGCGCCCGGCCATATTGGTGGCGATGGTCACCGCTCCCAATCGCCCGGCCTGAGCCACGATCTCGGCCTCGCGACCATGATTTTTCGCGTTCAACACCTCATGCTTGATACCACGCATCTCCAGCAGCCTACTTAGCCGCTCGCTCTTTTCGATCGATACCGTCCCGACCAGCACCGGGCGCTGGGCTCGGTCAATCGCCACGACTTTGTCTTGCGGAATACTCTCGGATTGCTTGGAGCCTTTGGGGGTGATCGTGATGGCGGAATCGTCCTCTGCGGAGATCTTACCCCACAATTCGGATCCATCCTTCAATACCACCACGTCCCATTTGCTGGTGCGTTCGATATCGTCCGCAAGAGCTTTGAATTTATCCTTCTCCGTCATGTAAATGACATCGGGAGATTCGATCCGCTGCAGTTCGCGATGCGGTGGCACGGCGATCACATCCAGTTTGTAGATCTTCCAAAATTCGTTCGCTTCGGTCATCGCGGTTCCGGTCATTCCCGAAAGCTTGCGATACAGTTTGACAAAGTTTTGCAGCGTTACGGTGGCACAGGTCTGTGTTTCCTGCTTGATCGGCACACGTTCCTTGGCCTCCACCGCTTGATGCAGACCGTCAGACCATTGCCGACCTTCCATCAAACGCCCTGTAAATTCGTCCACGATCACAATCTGACGGTCTTTGATCACATAGTTGACGTCTAGTTTGTAGAGATGTCGAGCCTTCAAGGCATTGTCAATTAAATGGGGCCACTGCATGTTGCCAGCGGTGTAGAAGCTTTCCACTCCCGCCAATTTCTCGGCCTCGCGCACCCCTTCGTCGGTCAGCGTGACGTTGTGTTGTTTTTCATCGACCGTGAAATGCAATTCTTTCTTTAATTGAGCGGCCACACGATCGGCTTCGGCGTATTTCCCTAAGTCTTGATCGGCAGGCCCACTGATGATCAATGGTGTTCGCGCTTCATCAATCAGAATGTTATCGACTTCATCGATGATCGCAAAGTTTAGCGGGCCCTGACTTTGCTGGTACTCCGATGGAAACCGATCATCGCCTCGGGCCGCAGGACGCATATTATCACGTAAGTAATCGAAACCGAATTCGTTATTGGTTCCGTAGGTGATGTCACATGCGTAGGCGGCTTGTTTCTCACTGACGCTCATCCCGCTTTGGATGTTGCCAACCGTCAGCCCCAAGTTCATGTACAACGGGGCCATCCATTCCATATCGCGACGAGCCAAATAATCGTTGACGGTCACGACGTGGACCCCGCGCCCTTCCAGGGCATTCAGGTAGGCGGGCAGGGTGGCGACCAGCGTCTTCCCTTCCCCGGTGATCATTTCCGCAATCGCCCCGCTATTGAGCACCATGCCCCCGATCAATTGGACATCGTAATGCCGCATGTTCAGAAAACGTTTGCCACCCTCGCGACAGACCGCGAACGCTTCGACCAACAGGTCATCAAGTGTTTCTCCGGTCCGCAGACGCTTGCGGAACTCCTCGGTCTGCTGCCGCAGTTCTTCATCGCTGAGGCCTTGGTATTTTTCTTCCAAGGCGTTGATTTTGTGTACGCGTTCCTGAAAGCGATTGATCTGTCGCGCGTTGCTGGAACCGAACACACGGGTAATCGTGCGTTCCACCCAGCTTAACAGGCCACCGAAGAAAAGCCCCAGAAGCTCCCAAATTTTTTCCAAAGCTGTCATCAATCACACCTAGAAGTGCCTTTGGCAATGTCCGTTTTCCAAAGTGCCATTGCCTGCCAGCAGTCAACCGAATCCGCCATCCCGCAACCCCTGCGGCGATCCGATGGTTTCCAAGCCGCATGGAAACGGCGGCAGTTAATGAGACCTTTATTCCTTAAAAGCTAAAGTTTTAAGGACTTCCGGTCAACCTAGATGTCGCCGGGAAGCGTTTTATCCAGTGGCGACCTGACCAATTCAGGCAGTGCTGCTGCCAACCCCAGCGGCGGAGCAGGCGATCACTGATTCGGGATGTGCTGATATGAGCTACAATCGCATAAGAGCCTCGCAAGGTGGCGATTTCATCCAGCACGGCCAAGGCCAAGCGAAACGTTGCAAATCGCGTTCGGGGGCCGCTGCGAACGTAGTCCAATGTCAGAAAACCGGGACAACCCCATGGCTGGTGGTAATCCAAAGTACACTGATCGACTTTTCCTGGTGGGAAATAGCTGTCCCAAAACACCCTTGGCAGCGATACGGAACCTGGTAGCCACCGCCGACGAAGGCTCACGAATTTGCCGTCGCGAACGATGATTCTCCCGCAGCGGATTTTGCTAGCCCCCTGCAAAGAACGCCGATGCTCGATTCCGGTAGCGGTCTCGCCCCCCGGGGTTGCATGGGTTGGGGATTGCTGGTTCGGGCTGCAAACGATCATCGATTTGCCCAAGGTTTTTTTGATTGCCATAATTCCTGGGCCTGCCTGATCAGATCAGGTTGCAGTGCCAGCACGACCGCGGCACTGGTCAGGGCCGCCCACGGCCCGGCGACGATCGTCGCTGGCAGCAGCGTAATCCAAGCGGATGTCTGGTCCAGTGAATAACCTGCGCGGCCCATCGCAAACCAAATTCCACAGGTTACGATCAGATTGCCCAGCACCGCTGCCAGTACCGCCCCCAACAAACCCAGGATCGGCAGCAAGGTGTAATTCAGGCCGATATTGGCAAACAGACCTATCAACAGCGAAACCCCGATCAATTTGCCACGCTCTGCAATCCACAGATAGTTGTTTGCAAACACGTTCAGCGCCGACCAAGTACTGAATAGTAATGCCAGCGGCAGCACCGCTTGCCCCTGCATGTAGCGATCTCCTAACAGTCCGGAAAAAAGCCACGGAGCGACCAGCAGCGCGCCAGCACTGACGCAGGTTAACAGCAGCGAAACCGATTGTAAGATTCGTTTTAATTTCTCTCCG